>JBJEMB010000050.1:0-3927 GCA_051879455.1 Lachnospiraceae bacterium | reverse complement strand
AATTACAGCTTCCAGAGTATCTACAACATATCCGGTACTTTTTATCTGTTCTCTTTTTTCTTCCTTCCAGGCAGCCAAATCCTTAAGGCGTATATAACAGCTTAGATCAGGCTCCTGTCTGTAAAACGAAAATCCCCGGTCAATGCCTGCCTGGATTCGTTCCGAAAGCTTGCCTGTTTCCTCCAGAATTCCGCAGATAATAAAATAATATAATCCACAGGCAATCTTACTTCTGATATGTGCGTGGGTAAGTGCAGATGTGCTGTGAACCATACGAATCACATCTGTCACGTCCATCTCCCCTCTTTTCTGCAACTGATATCCATACAAACATACCGGCAGAACCCGCATAAGAGACCCGTTTCCATTCTCTTCTTCCGCTCTGCCTCCACAGGTATTCAGATCCTGTTCCCGCTCATAATGCTCCAGCGCCCTCAGAATCTGTTTCCCGATGCCAATTGGCTTGCCTGCCCAGGAATATTCTCCGGTACGGTACCATGAAAGGAACCGTTCCATCATATCCTTCGGATCAAATCCGTTTTTCAGACTTACCAGAGTTGCTGCTGTCATACTGGTATCATCGGTCCAACCGCCTTCCGGAACATCAAAAATTCCTCCGCTTCGCATTTCCCTCACCGGGTCTATATCCCGCATCCAACGCTCGCCAAATTCCGCTGGTGCTCCAAGAGCATCTCCCACCGCGAATCCCATAATACCATTTTTAAAAAAATGAGATTTCTTTCTCAATATCATTGAAATGAAATTGAGATATTTTCCGCCGCCTGCTTCCATTGCTTTTCTGTCATTGACAGCATATTCATTATCCTGCATCAGCCAATCAGACCATACTTCCTCATTGCTTTCCATTTCTTTAACGGAAATCACTTCTGCACCTTTGCATTTGCTTACTATTTCAGTCCAGTAATCAATATCGTGCATATAATCAAGCTGTTCTGGTGTCCAGGATAATAACAGTTCCGGCGGCAACTGATCGTGACAATCCTTTTTCATGCCGGGGATAGCGATATAAATATATCCTCCATTTTTAAGGAACGGTAAAAGTTTATCATCAAGATAATGCTCATCCCGTCCAAAATAATTATAAGAGTCTGTACTTATAACGGCATCAAAAAACTCTTTTTCAAACGGCAAATCAGTGGCATCGGCTTTGACAGGAATAATCTGTTTCTGATTTAACCCCATATCATCAAAAAATATGCGGTTTTCTTCTGGGTTACTCCATAAATCGGCTGCATATACAGCAAAACCGTATTCTTTTGCAAGGAACACGCTTGTTAAACCTTGTCCGCTTCCTAAATCACAAACAACAGCACCTTCTGGAATTTTATGATTGATTAGTAATTCTTCCTCTAATTTAATAGGATTTGGACCCATTATTTTTTTCTGCAATGCAGGCGTATTATATTTTTCGCTTTTAATATATTTCATTTTCGATTCTCCTTTGTCTTTCACGGGCTGATTTATTTGCCTTAGCAATATTTTTGAATTTTTGATTTTTCTCTGCTAAATATTCATTACGGTTCTCAGCATAGCTATTTTCATTTTTTAATTTCTGATACGAAAGCCACCTTTCTTTTGAAAGTTCTCCCTTAAAAATGGCTTCCCTAATTGCGCAACAAGGCTCATTGGTGTGACTACAATTGTGAAATTTGCACCCTGCTGCCAGTTCTTCAATATCTGCAAAAGATTTATCCAAGCCTTCATCTATATCCCATAAACCAAGTTCTCTCATTCCAGGCGTGTCAATCACCATTCCACCTTGCTTTAACAAAAATAATTCACGCCTTGTCGTTGTATGTCTGCCTTTATCATCATCACGCAAACCATTGGAGGAGTCGCACCACTATCCCAAGCAACAGAAAGGTAACGCTCTAATCTTCGAATATTAAAATCATTATTTAGTGACATACAAATAAATACCGTGTCAATATTAGCGGCTACAATCTGTTCTGTATGAGCCGTTCCTGCTGCTTTGCGAATAAAAACGCTTTTTCTTGGTAAAATATTGTGTATAACAGCGTGACCCTGCATATTATTACAATCTATCAATACGAAATCACCAACAGCCGGAAAATCTGATGCGCTTTTTGCATTATATCGCAATTTTCCAGATGCTACTGCGGACTGTTCTCCTTTTTCACTTATCAAACGGTAAAGTCCCTTTTCCTGCGAAAGTATCCTTCCTACTATATATTCTCGTTTATATTCCTCTGCAAAAGCTGCGTATTGGTTTAGTAAACCAAATTCGGCCATATTTATATTTTCCATTACTTTTCATCTCCTTCAGTAATGTTATTTTGAATAAAACTTTGAATATGGGAATTCAGTAAATCCAGCAGCTTTCCCTTATCCGTTGAAGCATCTGACATATTTATCAGCAAATACATAGGTGCATAAAATTCAAAAGCAAGCTGCTTAGGGTCTGCCTTTTTTAACATACCTTTTAATATCATTTCACGGAATATGTCTTCCATATATGCAACAGGACCCAAAGTAATACAATTACTATATAATTCCGCCATTTCTGCATTTCTATATTGCTCTAATGTCAACATTTTGCGAAAATTAGAAGCAAAATCATCCTCAGTCCAAAATGTAAATTGGGCAACTGTAAAGTCCTTGATATTCTCAATTGATATATTCTCATAATTCATCGGTGCATCTTCATATTTTTCTTTTGGAACTTCATATTGTTGCGACCGTTCTGCATCAATTTCAAACATTCTTTCCACAATGCTCTCAAAAATATCACGCTTATTTTTATAATGTTTATATAACGCACCTTTAGTTATACCAAGTTCTCCCGCAATAGTGCTTACCGAAACAGCTTCATATCCATCTCTTGCAAACAAGCGGAGAGCTGTCATCAATATTTTTTCTTTTGTGTCAGTCATACTGTAACCCTCCTTTGGTAAACGGTAGTTTACTTTTTATTATAGTAAACGCTCGTTTACTTGTCAATAGTTACGGAAGCCTTTTTTATTTTCCGCACAGACCAGATCTGTTATGGATCGGTACAAGATCGGCTCGGGAACACTAAATCTTATTATGAGCCGATATAACGTCGGAGGTATTCCTATCGAGGAACTCCGGATGATGTCACCGAAGGAGGTAGAACGATCGGATCCATGCCCAGAAAGCAAAATGAACATATCGTTCTGCTGGTTAGATTACAAGGAAAAGAATCTTGACGGATATGAGAAGTCACAGTTTTACGAATACTTCAGCCGTTTCGTTTTATCATAGGAGTCAGAACCTGCTTGCTCACGCTGTTCAACAGTAAATACGCTACTCATCATTTAGGACCCCTTTCATTTTTATTCCATTTCGTAATAAAGTTCCACCGTTCTTGCCATTCTTCCTCATTCACAATCGCATCGAATACAGGCTCAAGGAAAGTTGCATAAAATCTTCCCTCTGCTTCTTTAATCAGATAAAATATTGGTCAGCAAAAAGACAAGTATGTAAAAAAATAAGCGTACCACTATTTTTAATGATACGCTCATCATTATTAAATTACCTCAAAATGCTTCAATGCATCCTTTATTGCTTCAACCTTCTCTGGAGTTGGATGCTTCCTCGGCTGTTTCAATTCTTCTACCGCATTAGGAGCATCATACATCGGCAATCCTAAATCTCTCTTTACCTCTGCGATATATGCGGTATGTACTTTGAAGCCGTATTTAGCTTCTATGTACTCCTTTATCATTTTGTAAGTCACTCGCTCTTTTGGCTTATAACTTTCGGCTCTTTTAGCGATATTATCAAGCGGAACTTTTCCATCACCTTCGCCAAACTCAACTTTTACGTTGATATGTCCGTCTGGCTATTTGTGGGAAAGCAGTACAACCGTCTCCACATTCCCAGTCGCCGGAAACATGTCCACACAGCATACCTTCTCCACCC
>JBJEMB010000049.1:13459-23107 GCA_051879455.1 Lachnospiraceae bacterium | reverse complement strand
TGTCATGGTTCCCGGTTTGATGAGGACGGAACGCTTCTTGATAATCCGGCTAATGTTGATTTAGATACCGTGAAGGATCGGACTGATCTTTTTATACACCAGTAATACAATAAATGATACAAGGATTCCTTTTAACAGATTAAATGGTGCAACAGCAAATGCCACAAATGTAAATAAGCTTGTAATGTGTGAATTTACCGCTGTTCCCATACCTACTAATGCATCGATTGGCATTTCAAAAGCTTTTGCATAAGTTGGCAGAAGAATATAAGCATTTAAAAAGCATCCCACAAATGTCATGAATAAAGTACCTGTCACCATGCCGATGAGTGCACCTTTTTTCGAGTGCATTTTGCGGTAAATGATACCGGCAGGAATGACAAAGGAACATCCGATCAACAGGTTTGCAATCTCGCCTACACCGGCAGTCATGGTTCCGTTGATGATAAAATTTAAAAGAATCTTGATCAGTTCAATGCATGCTCCGGCAGCAGGCCCCATTGCAAAGCATCCAATGAGTATCGGTACTTCGCTGAAGTCGAGTTCATAAAACGATGGTGCGAATGGAAGCGGGATCTCGAACAGCATCAGCACAGTTGCAATTGCCGCAAGCATACCAATCTGTGCAACTTTTCGTGCAGTGGACACAGATTTTGATACAGATGTGTTTGTGGTTGAGTTTGTTACATTTGTCATAATGTTACCTCCTGGTTTGTAAATGTTATTTTATACGCCGAGGTTTGAATTTGACGAGATAAAAAAGCCCCGATACGTTTTGGTATCGGGGCAACATATGATCAAATCCTGTCAATTCTTCTCTCATCCAGACTTTACTGTCGGTTTTGGAATCTCACCAAATCAGCCAT
Organism: Lachnospiraceae bacterium; assembly: GCA_051879455.1. Lineage (GTDB taxonomy): Bacteria > Bacillota > Clostridia > Lachnospirales > Lachnospiraceae > MD308. The sequence continues at coordinate 22,241 of JBJEMB010000049.1, read as the reverse complement.
TGAAATACTCTTATCGCAATGGGTCGCGGACTGTACCGCCGGTTGGGACTTTCACCCTACCCCGAAGAAATTTATTTCTATTGAATTATAGCGCGTTATTTTTTGTTTTACAAGAAGAAATTAAATATTTTGTCTTAAACATGTTTTGATGTCATCTTCTGCATTGCTGATAGGTCTTAAATTGAAAGTATCAGATAGATACTGAAGGACATTTGGACTTAAAAATGCAGGTAAAGTGGGGCCAAGATATATATTTTTAATTCCGAGACTTAAAAGTGCAAGTAGATCGGCCACTGCTTTTTGTTCGTACCAGGATACGATCAGTGACAGAGGTAATGAGTTGACATCTGTGTTAAATGCATCTGCAAGAGCGGTGGCGATTCTGATAGCAGAATATACATCATTACATTGACCGACATCAAGAAGACGGGGAAGACCCGCTACTTCTCCAAACTCCAACTTGTTAAAACGGTACTTTCCACATGCCAGTGTCAGGATGAGGCAATCTTTTGGGACCATTTTGGCAAATTCCGTATAATAGTTACGTCCCGGTCTGGCTCCGTCACATCCTCCGATTAAGAAGAAATGTCTGATTTCTCCGGTTTTTACTGCTTCTACGATTTTATCGGCATGGCTTAATGTGGCATGATGACCGAAGCCGACCAGTATTTCATAAGGTTCCTGATCTTCCAGATATCCGCCGAGTTCAATGGCTTGCTTAATGATCTCACTAAAATCTTTTTCGCCGTTTTCTTTTCTTCCAATGTGCTTTACGCCGTCCCAACCTACTACATTTGTAGTGTAAATCCGGTCTTTATAGCTTTCACGGGGACGCATGAGACAATTTGTGGTCATGAGGATACATCCCGGAAGATTGTCAAATTGTTTTTGCTGGTCCTGCCAGGCTCCGCCAAAGTTTCCGACAAGATGCGGATATTTTTTCAGTCCTTCGTATCCATGGCATGGAAGCATTTCTCCGTGTGTATAAATATTTATCCCCATTCCTGCTGTCTGTTCCAGAAGCATTTCCAAATCCTTCAGGTCATGACCGGAAACGATAATGAAAGGGCCTTTTTTCATGTGCACATTTACTTTATGAGGAAATGGATTGCCATAGATGGTTGTATTGGCCTCATCCAGCTTTTTCATGACCTCGATTGCCATTTCTCCTGTGCGCATGGTCATGCGAATTAACTCCTCAACTGACAGGGTATCATCTGTCGTAGCTTCCAGTCCAAGAATATAGAAGTCATCAACCTGATCACTGTAATAGCCCAATTCCCGTGCCTGATGACCGTAGGCGCTGATACCTTTTAACCCGTATAGAATCGTTTGGCGAAGGGATCGGATGTCCGGGTCCAAAGATTTGTCATACATAATTCCCGCCAGAGGTGCATCCTTTAACATCTCTGCTTTGGTGTCCGGAAGATTATAGGTGGCATGTCCCGTGTGATTTTTGATCTCCCCTACAATGTTTCGGAGGTTTTCTTTTATTTGCTGCGATTCTCGCAGCAACGAAACATGAATATCCGCATCAAAATTGACATTAGTAAGAGTGGTAAAAAGAACATTTTCAATAAAGCTTACAACGCTCTTATCCATGTGTTGCCCTTCTTCTATCAGTACTTTTCCGTAACAACTGATTCCTTTAATCTGGAAAATCAAAAGATCCTGAAGATTGGCAATTTCCGGCGTTTTGCCGCAAACACCTTGCTTTGTGCATCCTTTTCCGTTCGCTGTCTGCTCACATTGATAGCAAAACATTTCGTAATTTAAATCCATATTATTGCCCATACGCGATACCTTCCTTGTTGTTTATTATATAATGAGACGGCGAGATCCTAAGACAATCTAAATCGCCACGATATCATATAATATTTGTAATTACGTGGAAAAATATCCGTAAAGACACTTAAAACGTTATGCCTACTTTAGTAAAAAATGATTTCTCTGAAATTCCAACAGACCATCATCTCTCATTTTGCCAAGTTCAGCGGACATGGCGCTTCGGTCTACAGAGAGATAGTCGGCAAGCTGCTGCCTGTTAAATGGAATTTCAAAGGAAGAACTCCCGGCTTTCATAGATTGTTCTGACAAATAAGATAACAACTTTTCCCGTGTCGTGCGCTGTGACATGTGTTCAAGTTTCTGGGTCAGCATACGGTTTTTCGACGCAATGACTGATAAGAGATTGTGGATCAGCCTTTCGTGGAATCGACATCCTGACGGGCAGGTGGTAAGAATCCGGTTTATATCCATAAAAAGCACCTTCACAGCGCTTACCGCTACCGCGTTATTTATCATTTGAGTGTTTCCGAGACAGGCATAGACTTCCCCGAACAATTCCCCTTCATTTATCTCACTTAATATGCTGAGATTCCCCCAATAATCCTCTTTCTGGATGTGGACAGCTCCTTCTAAAAGAAGGGCAAGGTCAGAAATTGTATCACCTCTTCGGAAAATGTATTCTCCTTTTGAAAAATCACGCATTTCTGCCGAGAGACAGGAAAGCATTTCAGTGATTTCTTCTTTTTTGATTCCTTCAAATAATTTGCTTTGTGTTAAAATTCCTGAATATTCCATCATAAAATATACCTTTCTCGAATTTTTGTTGTAAATACAACAGAAATATTTTATTCATCATAATACAATAATTTCGTAAACACAAGGCAATACAAATTAATTACCGAATAAACAGGAGGAAAGTTATGATTCGAAGAATTATCCAGATAGATGAGGAAAAATGTAATGGATGTGGAGCATGTGCAACTGCCTGTCATGAAGGTGCCATTGGTATGGTAGATGGAAAAGCAAAGCTTCTCAGAGATGATTACTGCGACGGGTTAGGAGATTGTCTTCCGACCTGCCCGACCGGAGCCATTATATTTGTAGAGAGGGAGGCGGCTGCTTATGATGAAGCAGCGGTGAAAGCAGCCCAGGAAGCAAAAAAAGTTTCAGACAATATAGAAAAAGGATCATTACACACTGGCTGTCCGGGTGTTAGAGCAAGACAAATTTCACATAGTTGCCCAGGAAGTGTTGTAAAAGAAGTGGAAGGCTCTATGGATAGCCAGCTTACACACTGGCCGGTACAGATTAAACTTGCACCGGTAAACGCGCCATATTTTGATGGAGCTGACCTTTTGATCGCTGCAGACTGCGTGGCTTATGCATACGGAAACTTCCACAACAGATTTATGAAAAATAAGATTACACTAATTGGATGCCCAAAACTTGACAGTATTGATTATTCTGAAAAATTAGCAGAAATCATCCGCCAGAATGATATCAAAAGTGTTACCGTAGTGCGCATGGAAGTCCCTTGCTGCGGTGGTATCGAGAATGCCGTAAAGAATGCACTTCGCAGTAGCGGAAAATTCATCCCATGGAATGTTGTTGTTGTGTCTGTTGATGGGAAAATATTCAGCCTTAAAGGTGATGGGATTATCGCATAAATTGATTGATTACATGGAGAACCCCATCTTCATCATTTGATTTTGTAATGTAATCTGCCCGTTCTTTTACAAGTGGCTGAGCGTTTTGCATAGCGACGCCGAGACCGGCGGCTTCTATCATTGTAAGGTCATTGTATCCGTCTCCGCAGCAGATCATCTGATCGGCGGTAAGGCCGATGCTTGTCAGAAGACGGAGTAAGGAATGAGCTTTATCGATTCCGGGAGGCATAATTTCCAAAAAGAATGGATCAGAACAATACACATACAGATAGGAACGAAAATATCCGGTGATTTCTTCTTTTACTTTTTCGATTATTTCTGGTTCGCCAGTAATCAAAAATTTATTAACCGGTTCTGTAATGTGTGAAGCAAAGTCATCAACTTCAATAATCGGCATATGATTGATAAAAGATTCCAATTCCGTGTATTTATTTGGCCTGATGCCGGATATGATATTTTCAGAATCATAAGTAATAATATCGATTCCTGAATATTTTTTTGCAATAAAAAAAAGAGGAGCAAGTACATCAGCCGGAAGTGTTTTATTATAGATAACCTGACCAGTGCGACAATCAGTAATTCTGCCGCCGTTAAAAGAGAGGATATAGCTTCCGTATTTTTCAAGATGCAGTTGTTTTGCGAGAGGAACGACCCCATGGGTCGGACGACCGCTTGCAAGTACAACTTTTTTGCCTCGTTCCTGTATATCAATCAGCGCCTCAAGAGTAGGGGCGCTGATTTCTTTTTTAGAGTTCGTTAATGTTCCGTCCAGGTCTAAAGCCAGTATTTCGTATTCCATAGCAACTCCATTTGTTTAATAAATTTATTTAAAATTCTTTTAATGCATCAACAAGTTCTGGGAAATGCATACCATGTGATGCCTTTACGAGGACATTATCCCCAGTTTTAATGATATCTTTCATGGAATGAAGAAAATCTTCTTTTGTTTCAAACCAGAATGCTTCTGTAGAACCTTCTTTTTGTGCACCATTTACAATTTCTTTTGAGAGAGTACCTATACCGCACACAACATCAATTCCTTTTTCAGCGGCATAAACACCGGTATCAAAATGAAGTTCCTTTTCATTTTCACCAAGTTCTCCCATATCACCTAATACAGCAACTTTACGGCCGATTGCCATGGTGAGAACATCAATGGATGCTTTTGTAGAAATGGGATTTGCATTATAACAATCATCCAGAACGATAAGGTTGTCAGTAGTGATGATGTTATTTCGTCCTGGAATAGAAGGAAGATTTTCAATTCCATTTTTGATTTCTTCAGCAGTGAGACCGAGATTGTAACCTACACTTGCACCGGCAAGAGCATTGTATATCATGTGGGCGCCAGGAAGAGGAACCGTACATTCAAAAGATTCTCCTGACGGAAGATGAATTGTGCAGGAGGAACCCTTTAGTCCCAAAGAAACCACATCGGTTGCTTTAAATTCGCAGTTGTCTCCCAGACCAAAAAAGACTGGTTCGACACCCTTGATCGGTCCGACTTTACTGAGGAGATCATCATCTCCATTGAGGATGATGGTTCCTCCATTTTTCATATCCTGAATCATCTGAGTCTTTTCCTGAAGAATACCTTCCCTTGTTTTGAAAAATTCCAGATGTGCGACACCGATATTTGTTATAACGCAGATATCAGGACTTGCAACGGAAGATAAGCGCCGCATCTCTCCGAAATGGTTTACACCCATTTCAAGAATCGCAACCTGATGAGTCTCGTTCATTTCAAAAATTGTAATGGGAAGCCCCCACTCATTGTTAAAGTTTCCAAGAGTTTTATGTACATTGTATTTCTGTGCAACGACAGAGGCAATCATCTCTTTTGTACTGGTCTTGCCAACGCTTCCGGTAATACCGACTACTTTGATGTCAAAAGAATCCCGATATAATTTTGCAATATCCAGAAGTGCCTGACCGGTAGATTCTACAAGAATATAAGGATAGTCAGTTTCACCTAAGTCTTCATGAGAAACAACACAAAGGGCGCCTTTTTCAATTGTATCAGGAATAAATTTATGTGCATTGACATTCTGACCGTCAATAGCTACAAATAAATAATCTTTTTCCACTTTGCGGCTATCAATGACAACTCCGGAAACTTCGCGTTTTAATTTACTTTCATCACCGTGATAAGTACCTCGGCATGCTTTTGTAATGTTTTCTAAGGTAAGATTTTTCATAAATATGTTCCCTTCAATATTAGTAGCGCGCTTTTATTGATTCTTCGATGATCGTATTACAAAGATCACTGTATTCCATTCCGGCAGCTTTAGCAGCTTTTGGCATCAAACTTGCCGGAGTCATGCCAGGAAGAGCATTGACTTCCAGACAGTAGAATTTGCCGTCTGCATCGTCTACAATAAAGTCAGCACGGGAATAAACATCCATGTGGAGTGCCTCAAAAGCTTTTTCTCCGGCACGCTGCATTTTTTCCTGAGTCTCTTCGTCAATAGAAACCGGAGGACAGATTTCCTGAGCTCCGCCGCTTTGATATTTGTTTTCATAGTTGAATAAGCCATCTTTCGGGATGATCTCAACTAATGGAAGAGCTTTGCCGGCAACAATACTGCAGGCAAATTCACGCCCCTTAATATATGGCTCAATGACAACTTCGTCCTCTTTATTGACTTCAAAAGACTGATAAATAGCATCTTTATATTCTTCTTCTGTGTGAACAATATAAACACCAATACTTGAACCACTGGAACATGGCTTGATCACTAATGGAAGATAGTAGCCAAGCTCTTCAAGAGGAGTGTTTTTTGTCTTAATATTCAGAGAAGTTCCGCGTGGAGTTGGAACATCGGACATTTTGAAAATCTGTTTTGCCACAAGCTTATCCATGGATAAAGCACAACCCAGAGAGTTTGGTCCGGTGTATTTGATACCAAGAATATCAAAAGTTGCCTGTAACTTTCCGTTTTCTCCTACAGATCCATGAAGTGCCATAAAAGTAATGTCAGCCATGCGACATAACTCAATGACATTTGGACCGAGATAGCAATCAGATTGATCCGGGCGTGATGCCTTCAGGGCTTCAAGATCAGGCATAGTTGTTTTGATAGAGTCAGCAATCTCAAGACCGGCACCTGGAAGCTCAAACACTTCTTCCAGCTTATCAGAATCATAAGCCAAGCCGAAGAATACATCCAAAAGGTATGCCTGATGTCCCATTTCTCTCAAAGTTTTGCAGATTCCGGCGCCTGACGTAAGTGACACATCACGTTCAGGGCTTAATCCTCCTGCTAATACAATAATTTTCATAAATACAAGTCTCCTTTTTAGTCTGTTTTATTCATTTTATCGAGCAGAGCTTTCTTGACATCGTAAAGTTTCTTTGATAAATCCACATGTACTTTATGCGGGTAGAAAAGACGTTTTGTCTCCTCCCAGAGGGTATCTTTTTCCTGTTTGCAGTATGCGGCAATCTCCGTAACAGATGGAGACTGATAGATACATTCTCCTTTACGGAAGATTGGCACCATAATCTCGCGCATAGTGTAAGAACCGCCCGGAAGTTTTGTCTTTTTCCAGGTATCTATCGGGTCAAAGAGAAGCAAGTCTTCGGAAAGATCGTATTCTTCACCGGCAAAACAGATCAGATCAGCCTTAATCTTGCCGTTTTCTTTATCATAGATTCGATAGATTGTTTTATTTCCAGGATTAGTAATCTTTTCAGTATTTTCAGAAATTTTTATCTTAGGTATGAATTCACCGTTTTCATCCATGATAGCGGCAAGTTTATATACACCGCCGAAGGATGGGCAGTCTTTAGAGGTGATCAGATTCGTACCGACACCCCAGGAATTGATTGCTGCACCTTGCATCTTAAGATCATGGAGAAGATATTCATCCAGATCATTGGATGCACAAATTGAAGCCTCCGGGAATCCGGCGGCATCCAGCATCTTTCTTGCTTCTTTGGAAAGATAAGCAAGGTCACCACTGTCGAGGCGGATGCCATATTTTTTCAGTGGCTTTCCAGCATCTTTGAATTCCTGGAAAATGCGAATTGCATTCGGAACACCGGATTTTAACGTGTCATAAGTATCTACAAGCAAAGTACAATTCTCCGGATAAAGCTCTGCATAAGTTTTAAAAGCGGTATATTCGTCCGGAAAACTCATAATCCAGCTGTGTGCATGGGTTCCCATAACCGGAACGTCAAACATCTGTCCTGCCAGTACATTGGAAGTACCAACACATCCGCCGATCATAGCAGCTCTCGCACCGTAAAGACCTGCATCCGGACCTTGAGCTCTTCTGAGACCGAATTCCATAATGCCATCCCCGTTTGCCGCAAAAACAATACGGGAAGTCTTTGTGGCAATCAATGACTGATGATTAATAATATTTAAAATAGCTGTTTCCACAAGCTGTGCTTCCATGATAGGAGCGATGACCTTAAGAAGCGGTTCTTTCGGAAATACTACGGTTCCTTCCGGAATTGCATAGATATCTCCGCTAAAGTGAAAACCACTCAGGTATTGAAGAAATTCTTCGTCGAAAATTTTCAGGCTCCTCAGATAATCCACATCTTCATAAGTGAAGTTCAGATTCTTTATATAATCAATTACCTGGGCAAGACCTGCACATATGGAATATCCGTTACCACAGGGGTTCTGACGGAAAAACACATCGAATACAACGACTTCATTCTGATGCTGCTCGTAATAACCCTGCATCATGGTTAACTCATATAAATCTGTTAACAACGTTAAATCCTGTCGGTTCATTTCCTTATATTATCTCCTTTGCTTTGATTTCGTTTTATTATATCACTTGAATGAGTAAATGTAAAAGAAAAGAAAAAGAAAATCAGACGCTTATACCAGCGCCTGATTTTTGTTGATTGTTTCCTGTATAATATTCTGACAGTAAGAAGCAATAGATTTTCGCTGCTCTTTGTCCATATCTTTCAGATAAATTGGTTTTCCATATTCCAGAACTACATGAGTTTTTTTGATTCTCGGAAACTGATTCTCAAAAATAGAAGCCGTATTATTAAGACTCATAGGGACAATCGCACAACCGCTTTTTTCTGCTATTTTGAAAGAGCCGGCGTGAAATTTAAGCATACTTAATTCTTCTCCTGTATTGCGGGTACCCTCCGGAAATATACAGATGGAGATACCATTTTTAATATAATCAATTGCCTGAAGAATCGTCTTCAGACCTTCTTTCATATTCTCTCGGTCAAGGAATAGACAGTACAGCCGTTTCATCCAGTCGCGAAGGAGAGGATATTTTAACATTTCTTTTTTGGCAATGTAACCTGTGAGCCGTTTGCAGCGTGAATAGGTAAGAAG
>JBJEMB010000049.1:11974-13359 GCA_051879455.1 Lachnospiraceae bacterium | reverse complement strand
ATAGACCAGTAAGCTTCAAAACCTCTGAAATGGTCAATTCTTAAAATGTCCAGATTTGTAAGCTGACTTCTGATTCGGGAAATCCACCATGCAAACCCTTCTTCTTCATGCGAATCCCAGTTGTAAAGAGGATTTCCCCACAACTGACCAGTGGCAGAAAAATAATCTGGTGGAACTCCTGCAACTGCAAGGGGATAACCTTTTGTGTCAAGCTGGAATAAATGCTGGTTTGCCCATACGTCAGCACTGTCCATAGATACGAAAATCGGAATATCACCGATAATTTGTACACCATGTTCGTTGGCATATTTTTTCAGAGCTTTCCATTCTGTGAAGAACAGAAATTGGAGAAACTTATAGTAGCCTGCCTGTTCTTTCAGTTTTTCCATAAGATCTGCTTTTAATTCATCTGTTACAAGACGAAGTTCATCGTCCCATTCAAGCCAGCTTTTTCCCTGGTTCTCATCTTTGCATGCCATAAACAGTGCGTAATCATCGAGCCAGAAACTGTTTTCCGTACAGAAAATGCGATAGTCATCTGCAAGCTCATTTTCTTCGGATTCTTTGATAAGAGCAGCAAATTTTTCATAAGAAAGGCGGTAAAGCCTCTGTTTCCACGGAATGATCATACCGTAATCTATGTGTGTGTCATCTGCGACAGGGCAATCTGTAATGTCCGATGCATCTAAAAGTCCAAGGTCAAGAAGATGATCAGGGGAAATTAACAGTGGCTGACCTGCAAAGGCAGAAAAGCTCTGGTAGGGAGAATCTCCGAATCCGGTATGTGTCAGTGGAAGGATCTGCCATAAATGTTGTCCGGCAGCTTCAAGAAAATCAATAAATTCATAAGCACATTTTCCAAGATCACCAATTCCATATGGGGATGGGAAAGAAGTTGGATGAAGAAGAATGCCGGACATTCTGTTTAGGTGGTTCATAAGTTTTGTCTCCTTGTTCGTAATTTATACAAATGTCATATTTTGTATTAATTTGATAGTGTTCATTATATCATACAGTCTTCGAATCTAAAAGAAGAATGGTAATTTTTTATAGGATATTTGTATATGATAATAGAGAGAATATGTCTGTGGGGTGTACATGAAAAAGGCAGGATTCTTTATTCTTTTGATAGCTGTTTTGGCAAGTGGATGCACAATCCGGAAAGAAGATACGGAAAAACTCAGAGATATCGATTTCACCGTGGTGGAATCAGAAGATGTACCGGAGGAACTTCGCGATATTATTCAGGAAAAACAGGAAAACGAAACAAAACTTTTTTATGCTGACGAAGGATACCTGTATGTGGTCAGAGGATATGGGAAACAGGATACAAGTGGTTATAGTGTAGAAGTGAGAGATTGCTATGAAACAGAAAATACAATCTG
>JBJEMB010000049.1:0-11874 GCA_051879455.1 Lachnospiraceae bacterium | reverse complement strand
TGGCGTTTCTGGAAGGAAGAATCCCTTTTGAGGAGATGGTATATACAGAAGAAGAACCGGAGGAAAATCTTTTTATTAAGTCAATGGAATGTGATGTTACGGTGTCTATGATCCATTCACGCAAACTAAATGTTAAAGCACTGGCAGAATTACAGATCAGCTCAGAGGGAAAAAGAGAGGAGAGTCTTACACTGGATGTATTTTCGAGTGAAAAGCTTTATAAAAAATATGAAGAGAAAAATATTCTCAGATTATTCACAGTAAAAAAAGATACATATCGAATCAAAGAGGAAATTTCAGTAAGTGGGACAAAAGAATCCATTGGAACGCTTCTATGGACAGAGGTGACTTTAAGAAAACTGGACACACGGATCAGTGAGGATGTATTACTTTTGCAGGGAGAGCTTCTTTTGTTCTGCTTTTATGAATCTGCGGATGGAAAGACTGACTGGTTTGAACAGACAGTTCCGTATGAGGGCAGAATGGATATAAACGGGGCACAGGAAGGAATGTATCATCAGATTTATCCTTTACTTACGGATGTATCTATTGATGTGAGGATGGATGAAGATGGAGAGATGCGCCTTTTAGGAATAGAAGCTACGCTGGAAGCACGGATGATTTTATATATTGAAGAAAAGACAGAACTTCTTAAAGACGTGTATTCGTTAAGTCAAAATTGTGTTCCAAAGATGTCAGAAAAAAAGATGGAGCGTCCATTGATGCAGAACCATTCTAAATGTAAAGTGACAGAGCATCTTATGCTTCCGGAAATTAAAGATGACATTCTGCAGATTTGCCATAGCAGTGGAAGGATTCAGGTAGAACATACGGAAGTCATGCCAGAAGGAATTCAGATAGAAGGCGTGTTGCATGTATTTTTCCTTTATATTAAAGCAGATGATGCACTACCTTTTGATGTATGGCAGGGTATGGTTCCATTTTCTTATCTTCTGGAATGTAATGAAACAACGGATGATATGACATTTGATTATACATGTGCGGTTGAACAGCTTGCCATAGGTTTGCTTGGAAATGGTGAAATAGAAGTGAAAGCGGTACTTGCTTTCCGGTGTTTTGTGAAACAGCCTGTTAGTATACAGGATATTGAGGAAATAGCAGTTACTCCGATCAACCTTGAGGAAATGGAAAAAAGACCGGGGATTACAGGATATATTGTCAAAGAAGGAGATGAACTCTGGGATCTTGCAAAACGTTATTGTACGACGGAGGAAGGCATTATGGAAGTGAACGGAAAGACAAATCGGGAATTAAGAGCAGGAGAAAAAATGTTGATTTTTAAGGAAAATATGAGTATACTATAAGTATATTGTATACAAGATGCAGAGTACAAAGTACATAATACAGGAGGATATGTATGGATAAGTTGGAATTGAAAGCACTTGGAAAGATTAATCTTGGTCTTGACGTACTTGGAAGACGCGAAAACGGATATCATGATGTACGCATGGTAATGCAGACCGTATATTTGTATGACAAAATTTTTATACAAAAGAAGAAAACTCCTGGAATTGAACTGGAGACAAATTTGTTTTATCTGCCAGTGGATGAAAATAATCTTGCTTACAAAGCTGCGAAACTTCTAATGGATGAATTCCATATTGAAGAAGGAGTAAAGATCAGTCTGGAGAAGCATATTCCGGTAGCAGCAGGAATGGCAGGAGGAAGTTCCAATGCGGCAGCGGTTCTTTTCGGAATCAATCGCATGTTTGAACTGGGGCTGACTGAAAAGGATCTGATGGACAGAGGGGTAACTTTAGGAGCGGATGTCCCATACTGTGTCATGAGAGGGACTGTGCTGGCAGAAGGAATCGGAGAGATATTAACGCCGCTTGATCCAATGCCAAAGTGTTATGTGCTGCTTGCAAAACCTCCGATCAGTGTTTCTACTAAGATGGTGTATGAGAAACTGGATTCCCATGAGATCGAGAATCATCCGGACATAGATGGGATTCTGGCAGGGCTTAAAGCGCAGGATGTTTACCAAGTGGCGTCATCTATGGGAAATGTTCTGGAAAAAGTGACAATAGAGGCTTATCCGATTATTGAAGAGATAAAAAATGTGATGAAAAGTAAAGGCGCACTGGGTGCCATGATGAGTGGCAGCGGTCCTACTGTATTTGGACTATTTGAGGATAAGAGTAAAGCGCGGGATGCTGCACAGAGGATAAAAGAATTACAACTGGCAAAGCAGGTGTACGTGACAAACGTTCACAATGCAAGGAGGAAATCATGATGGAAACGAATTTTAATGTCACAATGAATGAATATCTGCCACTTCGGGATGTTGTGTTTAATACACTCCGTCAGGCGATTTTAAGAGGTGAGTTAAAACCAGGTGAGAGATTAATGGAGATTCAGCTTGCTAACAAGCTGGGAGTCAGCCGTACCCCTATTCGTGAGGCAATCCGCAAACTGGAACTGGAAGGACTTGTCCTGATGATACCGAGAAAGGGCGCAGAAGTTGCAGATATCACGGAGAAAAGTCTGTTAGATGTTCTTGAAATCAGAAGAGCACTTGAAGAATTGTCTGCGCAACTTGCATGTGACAGAATTACAAAAGAAGAGATTCAAGAGCTTGTGAAAGAAGCGGAAGGTTTTAAGAGGGCACTGAAAAGCAAAGATGTTACAGAAATTGCAGAAGCGGATGTGCGGTTCCATGATGTCATCTATCTTGCCACAAAGAATCAGAAACTGATACAGCTTCTTAATAATCTCCGCGAACAGATGTATCGTTACCGTGTGGAATATCTGAAAAAAGAAGATGTTTATCCTCAGCTTATCAGAGAGCATGAAGAGATTATTGAACATATCAGTAAAAAGGAAAGAGAAAAAGCAACACAGATTGTATGTCAACACATTGATAACCAGATGGATACAGTTATGGGCGTTATCAGGATGAAAAATAATTAAAATACAAAAAAGCAGCAGAGCTTGATTAGCGGGAAAGAAAACTGTCAACACTCCTTATACGAGTATAAGGAGGTACATAAGGTTGGAAGAAGTAAAAAGAGAGAAGACGAAAAAAATAATCTGTGTTATACTTGGTATCTGTATCGGAGCAGTCCTTACAGGGATTATTATTTCAAAAAGAGCTGTAGAAGTAGACGCAAAGATATCAGAAATTCAAAAGTCACTCTCCGAAGAAGTGTTTCGGTTCCATGTACTTGCAGACAGTGACAGTGATGATGCGCAGGCAGTAAAGCTAAAAGTAAGAGATGAAGTGATTAAATATATGAAAAATACGATGCCTGGGAATCAGGATATCATCTCAGCAAAGCAGACGGAACAATGGGCCGAAGAGCATCTGTTTGAAATTGAAAATATAGCAGAGGAGACGATCCGGGAAGAAGGATATTTTTACGGCGCAAAAGCAGAAGTTACAATTTGTTATTTCCCGGAAAAAAGATATGGGGACGTAACATTTCCACAGGGATATTACAGGGCGCTTCGAATCGAACTTGGAGAAGCGAAAGGCCATAACTGGTGGTGCGTGCTGTATCCGAACCTGTGTTTTATAGATGCATCCTGCGCAGTAGTCAGTGAAGAAGGAAAAGAAGAGCTAAAGAGTGCGCTGACAGAGGAAGAGTACGAGATGGTTACAGCGACAACAGATTTTAAAATTAAAAGCTTTTTCTTTGGCAGTAAAGAAGAAAATTAAAATGGTGACAGAAGATGAGAGACAATAGTTATACAATAGAAAGCAGAATCAGATTCAGTGAGATTGACCATACAAGAAAAGTTACACTACCGGCAATTATAAACTATTTTCAGGACTGCAGTATCTTTCAGTCCGAAGAGATAGGATACGGATTTTCCTATCTGGACGAACATAAGAAAGCGTGGGTACTTTCTTCTTGGCAGATTGATATAAAACGGTATCCGGTACTTGGAGAAAAGATAAAAGTCAGTACATGGGCAACCGGGTTCAAGGGAATATTGGGTGAACGTAATTTTTGTATGAGAGATGAAGCCGATCGGATTGTTGCCTGCGCGAATTCCCTGTGGGTATATATGGATATGGCAAAGGGAAGACCAACAAAGCCGGATACCCGGGAGATAGAGGCATATGGGGAATCAAAGCCTCTTGAGATGGAAGAAATGTCACGAAAGATTGAGCTTACAGAAAATGTAACAGAGCTTTCGCCGTTTCCGGTGAGAAAATATTATATTGACACGAATGAACATGTCAACAATTGTCAGTATGTACAAATGGCAAAAGAGGCAATGGATGAAGAAAAGACAGTAAACCGGGTACGGGTAGAATATAAAAAATCTGCGGTCTATAAAGATGTGCTCTATCCGAAGATAGGGATAGAAGAAGACCGAACAGTTGTAGAGCTTTGTGATGAAGCCGGAAAACCATATGCGGTTGTAGAGTTCAAATAAATACATGCGAATTACCGAAAGAGTAATCAGGAGGAAAACATGAAATTACAGGAAGAACTGGGAAAGAAAAGAACATTGATGGTCGTAAAAAAAGTGGATTTTGGAGTATACCTCGGAACCAATGAAGAGAGGGTGCTTTTGCCGAAAAGACAGGTTCCAAAAGGAATAGAAATCGGTGATCCGGTAGAAGTATTTTTGTACAAAGATTCTGATGATCGTATCATTGCAACAACACAGACACCGAAGATCACCATGGGAGAACTGAAAGTGCTTACAGTTGTAGATACAGGAAGAATCGGGGCATTCCTTGACTGGGGATTGCCGAAAGATCTTTTATTACCATTTAAAGAACAGACAAAAAAAGTGTCAAAGGGAGATGAGGTGCTTGTTGCCCTCTATGTGGACAAGTCAGAAAGATTATGTGCAACGATGAAAGTGTATTCCAGACTTCGAACAGATTCTGAATACCAGAAGGATGATGAAGTTCAGGGGACTGTTTATGAGCTCAGTGATAATTTTGGTGTATTTGTGGCAGTAGATAACCAATATTCCGCATTGATTCCTAAAAGGGAAGCATTTGGAAATTTAAAAGTAGGTGACAGAGTAACAGCAAGGGTCACAAAGGTACGCGAAGATGGAAAATTAGATTTAAGTGTGAGAAAAAAAGCATTTCTCCAGATGGATGATGATGCAGACATGTTATTAAAAATGATGAAAGAGAATGGAGGAAAGATTCCATTTACTGATAAATCTGATGCAGAACTTATAAAAGAAAAGCTGGGAATTAGTAAAAATGCCTTTAAAAGAGCGGTGGGCAGACTTTTAAAAGAGCATAAAATACAAATTAACAAAAATGATATTGAAATTTTGAAAAAATAGGTTATTATAATATCGCAAGGTAAATTAAAAAGCAAAGAGTTGAAAGGAGAGAAGAACATGAAAGTACAGAATATTACAGATATTGAAAAGTTCTTCAAAGTAGTAGACAGCTGTAATGGTAAGGTTGAGCTTGTAACAGGTGAGGGAGACAGATTGAATCTGAAATCCAAATTATCACAGTATGTATCCATGGCAAACATTTTCTCAAATGGAGAGATTCCGGAGCTTGAGATCGTAGCTCATGAGAAAGAGGATATTGATAAACTGGTTAATTTCATGGTACAGGGCTAGTTAGTAAGGTGGAATTGTAAAGAGTTAGTGATATATGAAGGCTGTGGCAGGTTTAAAAGAATCTGTCGCAGCCTTTTTGGTGTGTTTATCATTAATTTTCCATAGTAATGTTTTGGGGCTTGTGCTAAAATATCCATAAAACATCAATATTTTAACAGTAAAAAAGAACGGAGTTTATTAAGATGAGCTTTGCGCATTTGCATGTCCATACAGAGTACAGTCTGTTGGACGGTTCTAATAAAATTAAAGAGTGTGTAGCGAGAGTGAAAGAGCTTGGCATGAACAGCGTGGCGATTACAGATCACGGTGTTATGTTTGGTGTCATAGATTTCTACCGTGCTGCGAAAGCAGCAGGAATCAAGCCGGTTCTTGGGTGTGAGGTATATGTCGCACCGGGTTCGAGATTCGATAAAGAAGCCGTGGGAAACGGTGATGACAGGTATTATCATCTGGTTCTTCTGGCGGAAAATGATCTTGGCTATCATAATCTTATGAAAATTGTTTCCAAAGGTTTTACAGAAGGTTATTATTATAAGCCGCGTGTGGATCTGGAAGTATTAAGAAAGTATCATGAGGGTATTATTGCACTCAGCGCTTGTCTTGCCGGAGAAGTTCAAAAAAATATTCTCCGGGGAATGTACAGTGAGGGAAAAGAAGCGGCACTTCGCTATCAGGATATTTTCGGAAAAGGTAATTTCTTTCTGGAGCTTCAGGATCATGGGATGCAGGAACAAAAGATGGTAAATCAGTCACTGCTTCGCATGTCTCAGGAAACAGGGATTGAACTTGTTGCAACAAATGATATTCACTATACCTATGCGGAGGATGAGAAGCCCCATGATATGCTTCTCTGTATCCAGACAGGGAAGAAATTGTCTGATGAAAATCGTATGCGTTATGAGGGTGGTCAATATTATATTAAGTCTGAAAAGGAGATGAGAGAGCTTTTTCCATATGCGATACAGGCTCTTGAAAATACACAGAAGATTGCCGACAGGTGTAATGTTGAGATTGAGTTTGGAGTGACTAAGCTTCCGAAATATGATGTACCGGATGGGTATACTTCCTGGGAATATTTAAATAAATTGTGTTATGAAGGATTGGAGAAGCGATATCCTGATCCCGATGATTCTCTGAAGGACAGGTTAAAGTACGAACTTTCTGTCATCCAGTCTATGGGATATGTGGATTATTTCCTCATTGTATGGGATTTTATTAAATATGCCAAAGACCATGGAATCATGGTTGGTCCGGGACGAGGCTCCGCCGCCGGAAGTATCGTTTCCTATTGTCTTGAGATCACAAGTATTGATCCGATTAAGTATCAGCTCCTTTTTGAGCGTTTTTTAAATCCTGAGCGTGTATCCATGCCGGATATTGACGTGGATTTCTGTTTCGAGAGAAGGCAGGAAGTCATTGATTATGTTGTAAGAAAATACGGAGAAAACCGGGTGGTACAGATTGTAACATTCGGTACTATGGCAGCAAGAGGTGTCATCCGTGATGTGGGTCGTGTAATGGATCTTCCGTATGCTTTTGTGGATTCGATTTCAAAGATGGTCCCAAAAGAATTAAATATTACGTTGGAGCGTGCATTAAAGACGAGTCCTGATCTTAAAAAGGCTTATGAAGAAGATCCGCAGGTGAAAGAACTTATTGACGCTTCTATGCGTCTGGAAGGACTTCCAAGGCATACATCCATGCATGCGGCAGGAGTTGTGATCAGTCAGAAAGATATTGATGAATATGTTCCGTTATCACTAGGATCAGATGGCTCGCCGACAACTCAGTTTACGATGACAACATTAGAAGAACTGGGACTTCTTAAGATGGATTTCCTTGGTCTTCGTACGTTGACAGTGATTAGGGATGCGGTGAATCTTGCTGAGACGAGTTCAGGTAAGAAAATAGATATTAATGCGATTGATTTTAGTGATAAGGCTGTTCTTGATTCGATTGGAACAGGTAAGACAGATGGTGTATTTCAGCTCGAAAGCGCGGGTATGAAGAGCTTCATGAAAGAATTGAAACCTCAGAGTCTTGAAGATATTATTGCCGGAATATCTCTGTATCGGCCTGGACCGATGGATTTTATTCCGCAGTACATTAAAGGAAAAAACCATCCGGAGACCATTACTTATGATTGCCCACAGCTTGAACCAATCCTAAAACCGACATATGGATGTATTGTCTATCAGGAGCAGGTTATGCAGATTGTACGTGATCTCGCGGGATATACTCTGGGACGAAGTGATCTCTTAAGACGTGCCATGTCCAAGAAAAAAGGCGATGTCATGCAGCGTGAGAGACAAAATTTTGTCTATGGAAATCCGGAAGAAAATGTGCCAGGATGTATCGCTAATGGTATTGATGAAAAGACTGCCAATAAGATTTATGATGATATGATAGATTTTGCGAAGTATGCATTTAACAAATCTCATGCAGCGGCATATGCGGTCGTATCTTATCAGACAGCATGGTTGAAATACTATTATCCGGTTGAGTTTATGGCGGCGCTTATGACGTCAGTCATTGATAATCCGGGAAAAGTTGCAGAATATATCTATACATGCCGTCACATGGGTATAGATATTCTTCCGCCGGATATAAATAAAGGAGTGGGAACATTTTCTGTTGATAATGGAAATATCCGCTATGGTCTGGCTGCGATTAAAAGTATAGGAAGACCAGTCATTGAATCTATTCTTGCTGAGAGAAAAGAGCGGGGTGAATTTAAAAACCTGAAAGATTTTATTGAGCGCATGTCTGGGAAAGAGATTAACAAAAGGACAATTGAGAACTTTATCAAATCAGGTGCGTTCGACAGTCTGAAGGGAACCAGAAAACAGCTCATGATCGTCTATGTACAGATCTTAGATCAGGTTAATCAAGAACGAAAATATTCCATGACAGGACAGATGTCTTTATTTGATATGGTGGATGATGAACAGAAAGCAGAGTTTGATATTCCGCTTCCGGATGTGGGTGAGTATGAAAAAGAGACAAAACTTGCATTTGAAAAAGAGGTTCTTGGCGTATACTTAAGCGGTCATCCGATGGAAGAGTATGAGGAAAAGTGGCGAAAAGGAATTACAAAAACTACACAGGATTTTCAACTGGATGAAGAAACAGGTCATACGAAAGTGCGTGAAGGTGTAAAAGAGATTATCGGTGGTATGATTTCTGCAAAAACGATTAAGTATACGAAAAACAATAAGACTATGGCATTCCTTACAATTGAAGACCTGGTTGGGACAGTAGAAGTCATAGTATTTCCTAAAGATTATGAAAAGAACAAATTATATCTGGAGGAAGAAAACAAAGTATTTGTCAAAGGCAGAGTATCAGAAGAGGATGATGCAGCAAGCAAATTAATTTGTGAAGAAATTATCCCATTTGACAGAACAAGGAAAGAATTATGGCTGCAATTTGAGAATAAAAACAGTTTCCTTTCACAGGAAAAACAGCTTTATGAGATGCTTAGTTCTTCAGACGGAGAGGACCAGGTTGTCATATATTGTAAGGCAGAAAGAGCGATAAAACGCCTGCCTGCAAATAAAAATGTACATGCAGATTCGGGGTTATTGAGCAGGTTGACGAATTATTTAGGCGAATCTTGTGTAAAACTAATAGAAAAACCCATTGAAAACATTTGTTAATTCATGTACAATGTTGCCGAGTAAAGTAACAAAGTACTACGATAGAGTAAGGATATGATGGAGGAATTATCATGGCAGACAAAGTAATTCGAACAATCGGTGTCTTGACAAGTGGTGGAGATGCACCGGGAATGAATGCAGCAATTCGTGCAGTAGTAAGAACAGCTTTAGGAAAAGGACTGAAGGTAAGAGGTATCCGAAGGGGCTATCAGGGACTTTTAAACGAAGAGATCATTGACCTGTCAGCCAGAGACGTATCTGATACAATCCAGCGTGGAGGAACGATTCTTCAGACAGCTCGTTGCAAAGAGATGCGTACAGAGGAAGGTCAGCAGAAAGCAGCTGCAATTCTGAAAAAATATGGTATCGACGGACTTGTTGTAATCGGAGGAGACGGTTCCTTTGCAGGAGCACAGAGACTTGCGCATTACGGAATTAATACAATCGGAATTCCGGGAACAATCGATCTGGATATTGCATGTACAGAATATACGATTGGCTTCGACACAGCAGTAAATACTGCTATGGAGGCAATTGACAAGGTAAGAGATACATCTACATCACATGAAAGATGTTCCATTATTGAGGTTATGGGTAGAGATGCAGGTTATCTTGCATTGTGGTGTGGAATTGCCAATGGTGCAGAACGTATTCTGATGCCGGAAGAGCATGATTACAATGAAGATGAGATCGTTGCAGATATTCAGGAATGCAGAAAGCGTGGTAAAAAGAACTATATTATTATCAACGCAGAGGGAGTCGGCGATTCTATGAACATGGCAAGGAGAATCGAAGAACGGACAGGTATGGAGACAAGAGCAACAATCATTGGGCACATGCAGCGTGGTGGAAGCCCGACATGTAAAGACAGAGTATATGCTTCTATTATGGGGGCAATGGCTGTTGATCTTCTACTTGAAGGCAAATCAAACCGCGTTGTTGGATATCAGCATGGTGAGTACAAAGACTTTGATATCGATGAAGCACTCACTATGAAGAAAGCAATTCCGGAATATCAGTATGATGTTGCAAAGCAGCTTGCACTCTAATTGAGATTTGATTAAGGTGATATTATGACGAAAGAGGTATTACTGACTATTTCAGGACTGCATTATGACACTTATCCGGGAGAAGAAAAGCAGGATGAGAATGAGCCTATCGAGGTGATCACGCCGGCCACATACTATCTGAAAAACGGAAAACATTATGTTGTCTATGATGAAGTAGTGGAAGGAATGCCGGGTACAATCAAAAATATGATTCGTATATCAGAGGATGGACTTCTTGAAATTTCCAAAAGCGGTCTGACGAGTACGAGAATGGTTTTTGAAAGAGATCGTATAAATATGACACCGTATGAGACACCGTATGGAGAATTGATGGTCGGTGTTTATACAAAAAAAATGCAGGTCGATGTTAGTGAAGAGAATATTGATGTAAAAGTGAGTTATGCATTGGATATTAACAGTGAAAAAGTTGCAGACTGTAATATCAGGATGAATATCCGTGCAAATGGATAGATAAATGAGCAATAAGAAAGGACAGGCAAAATGCCTGTCCTTCATTTGATTTTGTGATTAGTTTGAAGATTATTTTTCTTTATTTCTTAATCTTGCGAAAAATCCCTGTTTTTTCTTTGGTGTCTCCAGAGGACCACGGATTCCTTTTACTGCTGTGATATAAATACCACTTACAGTTGCTTTTACTTCTTTCTTTACAGGAACCAGAGGATAAATCTGTGCGTCACACATGAGAGTCATGACCTTTGGACCAACCTTTGCTTTTACAACCGGTACTTTGGAACGGCGAAGGTATTTAGGGGTACTCTCTAAAACGATTGGCGGGAAACCGGCATCTTTCAACTTCATACGACGTTTGTCAATAATCAGCATGGATACGGTCTGTGCAACGGCATCAAGTTGTGCCTGTTGTTCTGCCTGTCTTTTCTCGGCTTTTTTTCCAAGGAAATATAATACAACGCATGCGATGATCAATACAACTAAAATCACAAGTAATACAATCGTTAATTTGCTCACGGGAAACCTCCTATTTTACTCTTTTTCACGATGTACATTGTATCATTCTTTCCAGACAAGTGCAAGTGATTTGAAGGTTTAGGGGTTACTTTTGTGGAAATAAAGGATATACTGTATATAGAAGTATAAAAACAGAAGCGTACCAAAGGAGATGATGGAATGCTTGAGAATATCGGTCATATTGTTTCGCAAGTTTACAGATGGTTCCTGGATCACCTTTTTATTATAAATATTGTATTTTCACTTTTGATCATCTTTTTTCAGAGAAAAAATCCTACAACAGTTTGGGCGTGGCTTTTACTTTTGTATTTTTTACCTGTGATAGGATTTGTCCTGTACTTAATTCTTGCTCAGAACTTTCATAAAGACAGGATGTTTAAGATGAAAGAGATAGAAGGGGAACTTAAATATGCCGTAAGGCGTCAGGAAGAATCTATTTTTCGCAAGAAACTGAAATTGAAAGATCCGGAACTTGAACGGTTTAAGAGTCTGATTCTCTATAATCTAAACGAGGGTGAAGCAGTACTTACAGATAACAATGATGTACGTGTCTATACAGACGGTGAAGAAAAGTTCAGAGATCTGATTGATGAGATGGA
>JBJEMB010000048.1:2885-3951 GCA_051879455.1 Lachnospiraceae bacterium | reverse complement strand
TGCGATATTGATAACATCAAAATCCCATTTCAGACAACCAGGTGGAAAGCCTTTTCTCCCGCTCCTTCTCCTCCTCTTTTTCAAACCGACCGAGGGAAAATTCTGATTTGATACTTCCGTCTTCCAGATAAATAACACGATCTGCTCTTGCCGCTACTTTTGCATCATGAGTCACAAGCAGAATGGTCATCCCTTGCCGATTAATTTCTCCTAAAATATCCATGACTTCTTTTGTGGCAGATGAATTAAGTGCACCTGTAGGCTCATCGCCAAACAGAATATCCGGATGGTTTATCATAGCTCTGCAAATTGCAGCTCTCTGTAGTTGTCCTCCGGAAACTGTCCGTATATCCTGAGTCGCCACAGACAAAATTCCCATATGATCCATCAGAATTTCTGCTTCTTTTACGATTTCATCTCTCGGACGCTTTGCTGCCTGAAATGCAGGAAAGATAATATTATCTTTAATGGAAAAAGTTTTCAGGAAATTTGCCTTTTGAAATATAAATCCCATATTAAGAAGTCTCTGTTTTTCCATATTTTTATCTGATAATTCGGTCAATTTACGTCCTCGAAAAATAATCTCTCCTGCCGAAAGTCTGTCCATACCACTGACACAGTATAAAAGAGTTGATTTTCCACATCCTGACTGCCCCATTATGGCTACAAATTCTCCCTGTTTTATCTGAAAACTGATATCTTTTAAAATTACATTTTCCCCAAAACTTTTTTGTATATTTTTTGCTTCAATCATCACTTTTTCCATTTTATCACCTACTGCTTTATTCATAATTTTCCTCCAATCTGCGAATTGATTTTGTCCTGTAAATGACCGGCGCAAGAATACACAGACACATTCCACCTATCACAATCAGAAGTGCCGCACCTCGCCCTGTCCCGGTTCCAATCAATCTGCCAATGTTATGGTAGAATATTCCTCCTTCTCTTAAGGATGGTTCAAAAACATAATCCGTAAGATAACCTATCACAGCATTTGCAAATACATACCCCATCTGCGATATCAGACTGATAATCCCCCACGCTCTCCCCTGTAATTCATTCGGTA
>JBJEMB010000048.1:0-2785 GCA_051879455.1 Lachnospiraceae bacterium | reverse complement strand
GCCATCTGCACAAGCCCACTGGCTTTGGAATAGTCCTCTTTTGGAAGCAAGTCCGTAATGGTCGCCCGGTAAGAAGGTTCTAGAAGAGAAGCAAAAACAGAACTTATTGTTACTCCTATACAAATCTGCAGCAGCCCTGCATTTCCACGCATTATACAAAACAAAATATAAAACAATCCAACTGCAGACAAGCTGTCTCCTAAAACCATCATATATCTTCGGTCGTATCGGTCTGCTAAAACCCCCGCTACCGGACCTAAAAGAACAGTGGGAAGAAGCGCCAATAACGATACCAGCGCAGTTGCTGACGCAAGATGTGTCTGCTGATATACATATACCCCAAGACCGAAAGCGGTCAGCCCACTTCCAATGGATGAAATCAGTTCTCCTGCCCACAAGATTAAAAATTTTTTCATAACTTCCCCTTCTTTTTCTAAATTATTCCTCATTCAGATAATCTGTCACATTCATTTTTCTAAGCTCTCTGCAACTAAGATATACCATTGCTATTGGAACCATGAGAAGTGCTATAGACAGTCCTACAACTTCTGCCACAGGAATGCTCGAAAATTCTATCCTGTCAAGTCCGATTCCAAGAAGACCAAACAAAGCACTTACGATAAATTCTCCTGCATATTCTGTAAGAATCACTCCTATTAAAACCCCCGACCCTCCTGATAGTAAAACCGGATAGAGTTCCTGTAAAAATATATCTCTCATAGATATCCCCATTGCACGTTTCGTTGCCAACATTCCCATTTCTTTTGCAATGCGGAGCTTCATAAATAAAAACACTATTAATCCCGCAAGGCAGAGAGCTAAAATAATCACTGTCAAACATGCCTGTTTTACCTGTGCAGACACACCGCCGAGCGTCTGTTTTAGAAATTCTTCCATTCTTTCGATACTATACCCGCTTCCAAGGCGCTCTCGCCAGTTTTCTATCATTCTTAAAACATCTGCATTTTCTGACATCTGAATCTGAAAAGTATATTTTTCCGCTGCTTCCTGTGGAAACTCACATATCATTTTAGACGTCCGTCCACCACTTGTCACATCCTGATAAATCCCACTAACAGTACATTCTTTTTCGGTTTTATCGGATAATAATATCATCTTATCTCCTACTGTTTTATCAAGTTCTTCAGCCATCAGGCTGGATAGTGCGATTTCTGTGTCTTTCTTCGGATTTTTACCGCTTAAATATTTTAATCCTTGTCCTGCAGTGCTTCCCGTATCAATATGGAGCCCGACAAGATTTCCCTCATTGTCGTATGATTGTAAACGAATGCGCCTCAACATTTCAAATCTACTGATCTTTCCCTGCATACTTTGATCATTCAGAAGTTCCCTGGCCGCCTCCGTTCGTTCTTCCAGTTCTTCTCCCTCTTCTACTTCCAGAAGCACATCGCACAACGGACTTCCCATATATGTTACAAACTCATGGCTTTCCAGTGTATCGGCCATACGATAAGGTGTCATCATAAGAAAAGAAAGTAAAAGCAGCAAAAGTAAAATCACGCCATAACCCCGTCTGGCTTCACGCAATCCAACCAGAAGATTCGTCGGAATTTTTTTACTCTGTACATTCCGTCTTGACTTTTACGTTCTTTTGAAAATCCCCTTTCTGTCACCAGAAGATCAACAATAGAAACTTTTCGCATTTTTTTTAGTATGCTCCGGGTATACAACACCACAAAACCATATCCTAATATGCTGATTAAAAATGCCAAAAGATAACCCCAAACTGTTGGTTTCTGATTCCCAAATGTTCGTCTCATATGTCCTGTAAGAAAACTTTGAAATGCGAAAGAAAACATCCATCCAAAAAGAATTCCAGCTGTCATCAAAATGCGGATTTTTCCAAGATAAAGTCCCTGAATGCCTCGTTCTGAAATTCCAATCGCTTTCATAGTACCGATTTCTTTTGCATCTTCTTCAAGCTCTGCCATCAGGCAATAACGAAGACACAGAAGTGCAATGACCCCAAGCAGAATTCCTGCCAGCAAAAAAACCATTGCCATCATCATATCTGTCAACGCACTTAACAGAAAAATCATCGTATAAGTCACAGCCTGCCCATCTTTCGGAAGGTTTTTTTCGCTCTCTTCATACGCAGTCTGATAAGCAGCGGCCATACTGCTGTCCTTAAAATACGCTTCAATTAAATATTCCGTCTCTCCTACATTTTCAAATAATTCAGAAAAATCCTCGTTACTGATCAAAAATCGGGTGGAAGAACATAACGTAGAATTCATCTGTGCATCATAAACATAAGCTGATACCACAAATTTTTTTATTGTTTCTCCACTTTCTAATGTAATCACATCGCCGATTTTAATTTCATATTGATCCAGAAGAATAACCGGTACACCAATTTCACCTTGATTCATTTTTAAACAATGCATGTTTTCATCCAACAGCACATCATAATTTTCATTCTGCCTGACAAGACTTAAATCCAATCTGCAATCTGACAGATCACATGTTTTACCGGAAATACTATTAACAGTCAGATTCTCTCCTTGTACATCAATCATAGGAACTGTCTGCCAGTGTGTTACCCCGGAGTATCCTTCATTGAACGCATCAAGATCCACCTGATTTAATTCTCCCTTATGCATTTGCAGAAAATGCGGCGGTCTTGCTTTTTCATACATAGAAGAAATGGATGTAAAAAGCTGTGTAAGCATCAGGCACACAGATATAGCGATTGCAGCGGATAATGTCATAAATAAAAGCAAAATCACATTGCGCCACATATTTTTCTTAAAATCGTTTTTCA
>JBJEMB010000047.1:0-3982 GCA_051879455.1 Lachnospiraceae bacterium | reverse complement strand
ACCTGTTTGATCCTCTCGGAACTTGTATCAACCGATATTTCATCCGGCCACATGACATATAGTTTCTGTGAACCTGATGAATAACACGCCTGACTGTCTCCCTTTCCATTTGATGCCTGTGACGCAATATCCCAGCTTGCACCGTCTGAAAGCTGTTTATTAATGAATTCAGCCATCTCATCTTTCGTCATGTTTGTCTCCACACTGTCTCCCACAGTTGCCAGTATCTTATTAGCATTTTTAAGAATTGCCGGTGACATCGCTTTCTTTAAGATTGCAGTTAAGACTGCTTCCTGATTCTTTCCTCTCTGACGATCTCCGTCTGCAAAACTGTACCGCTCTCTGGAAAATCCGAGAGCCATCTCTCCATCCATGTGATTCATGCCCTCTTTAATCTGATATTTCCCATGAGTTGTAGTAAATGCATACTTTGATTCAACGTCGACGCCTCCCAATGCGTCCACAATCTCAATCAGAGAAGTGAAATTCACTCTCGCATAATATGTAATATCAATATCATAAAGTTGTTCCAGTGTTGCCATAGAGCGGTCCACGCCATAGATTCCCGCATGAGTGAGCTTGTCCCTCTGCTCTCCGGACACTCCAGGTATCTGTACATAATAATCTCGCGGTGTTGTCGTCAGCAGGATCTGATTTGTCTTTGGATTTACAGTCATAATGATATTTACATCACTCCGGCTGTTTGTCGTAATTGGGCCTGCTACATCGATACCGCTGATATAGATGTTAAAAGATTCCTTGATATTCGTCTCTTCCTGCTCTATCTCTGTATCGATCCCATATTGATACAGGATTCGGACTTCATCAGAATATCCTTCAATCGAGTCTTCAATGATTCCGGTAAATGCTTCGTTATAGATAGCTGCTTCCACTTTCCCGTCAAGGAGTGCCTGTGCTTCTTCCTGAATGGTATCCCACTCTACAAGTTTTAATTCACGTCCCACAACAGTCTCAACATCTTGTAACATTAGTTCATTATTATGCTGATCTACTGATGTCTGATATCCAAACCGGTAGTTTTTTGCATCCAGAATGTTTTCTGCCGAATCATTCTTTTTCACCACAACAATCATATTATCGGTTTTATATGTGGCTCCTCCCACATCTTCCAACATTTCATCTGCCCCTGTGAAATATAAAATTCCTACTAGCAAAACAATACTAAACAGCGCACTTAATATCATTCCTATCATCTTGATATTATTTTTTACAAACTGTAGTGCAAATGTAATCACAAACAGAAGAAGCAGAACCGCAAATCCAATCACAATAAATTTCTCAGGCACCATGCCACTGTTCCAGATAAGTACTACAAATCCTACGGAAATTGCCAGCTGAATCAGTGTAATCATCTTTCCTGCAACATTCGAGTTATTCTGTTTCGTATGATGATGTTTTTGTTTCATATCGTACTCCTTTTATTTCACTGTCAATGTGAAAATCTTTTTTTCTGAAGCGTTTCCATCACTGTCTGTGACATAGTAGGTTATCTTATAACTTCCTTTTTTGTTTGTGTTGATATTTCCATCTGCATGAATATGCTGATACAAATTTGTCTTATCATCTTTATCGTCCACAACGTCCTTTACAACACTCAATTTATCAAAAGATTCTCCGACCTTTATCGTCATCTTTTCCTTTGAAAGAGCAATTGCCGGTCTTGACCCATCAGGCTTTAATTCTTCTGAAGTCTCTTCTGATTGCTCTTCTGTGTCATTCGCTTTTTCTTCATCATCTTTCTCTTCTGCTTTTTCTTCTATTTCATCCTCAGTGGCTATCTCTTCATCAGCAATATTTTCTTCTTTTACCTCTGCATCCTTTTCTAAACTGGCAACATAATAAACTTTTCTCTTTGCAATTCCGACATTATTTGCTGCATCCGTCACAGCATAATATACGATAGCTTTTCCATCTCCCGAAGGAATAATCTCACTGATAAATAATTGATTACTGATTTCTCCGTCAACATCATCTTTTGCTGACACGCCATTCAACAACACATCGTAACTCTCACCCTCTGTATAAGTGATACTCTTCTTTTTTATGTTGATTTCCGGTGCTGTATGATCTTGTCCCACATATACAAAAAAACTTACAATCCCCAAAACAATGCAGCCTATGGTCAAAAATAATGTAATTATCCTTTGCTTCATACTTTTCTTCCTTTGTTGCCTGCCTTATTATCTGCTTTTGTCTCCATAAGTGCCGTAGTACTTTCCGTAATATTTTCCATAGTACTTATTCTGCTTCATATTCACTTTGTTCAGTACCACTCCGAGAATTGGGCACCCTGCTTTTTCAAGCTGTTCTTTCACTGTCTTTGCAAACTTATGGCTTATTGTATTTGCCGCAATAACAAGCACAGAAGCATCACAGTTTCCGGCAATAATAGCACTGTCTATCACACTTCCGAGTGGAGGCGCATCAATAATCACATAATCATAGCTTTTTCTCGCTCCTGCTAACAGAGCTTCAAATCGTTTATTTCCTAAAAGCTCTGCCGGATTCGGCGGAACGACTCCCGCAAATATAACAGAAAGTCTCGGTTCCTGTGTGTTCAAGACAACTTCTTTTAACTCTGCCTGTCCCGAGAGGAAATGGCTGAGTCCTTTGATTTCTGCATTTACTCTATGCCTTCCTACTAAAACAGATTTTCTTAAGTCTGCATCGATGAAAAGAACTCTTTTCTCCCCTTCTGCCAACGAAGCTGCCACCGACAAAGACACTGTACTTTTCCCTTCATTCGGAGTACAGCTTGTAAATACAATCACCTGTTTATCTTTCCCGGAAAATTCAATATTTGTTCGGAGAGTCTTATACGCTTCGTTACTCCGATAATCTTTCGTCAAATTTCTCAATACAACTTCCTGCATCTTAAGCTCTCTCCTATCTTTTCTTGTCCTTTAAATATTTCTTTTCCTCATTTTTTTTCGTTTTCTTCGCCTTCTTTACACCTTCCTGAATCGGTACCGATGTAAGTACATTAAGTCCCAGATAATGTTCTACATCATCTGGTGTTTTAATCGTGTCATCCATCATATAAATCAATACGATGATTCCCATAGAAAGCAGTACACCCAGCATGCCTCCAATAATAATCATCTTTAATACATTCGGCGATGACGGTTCTTTTGGAAGATTTCCATCTTCAACTGTGTTCACCGAATCCGCATCCATAACCTCTTTAATCTGAACACTGACTGATTCCCGTACTGCATCCGCAATTTCTTTTGCCTTTTTCGGATTTTCATCCTCTACATTAATTGTAATGATTCGCGTATCAGTCTGCGTCTCTGCCGTAATTCTGTCTTTCAGTTCCTCTGGTTCCATATCCAGATTTAAAACTGCAATCACCTGCTCTAATACAGGTCTGCTTTTTACAAGTTCCACATAATCTTTTGTAAGCTGTGAGCCTACCTGAAGATCGTTGTAAGTAACGGCTCCACTATTATCCTGCTTGGATAATACATATACTTTTGTCACAGAGGTATACATAGGAGTCATAAAAAGCTTGGTTCCTATAAATGCGACTAACGCCATTAAGATTCCTGAAAGTATAATGATATGTATCTTAGACCACAATTCCAGAAACAACTCTGTAAGATCTATCGTAATTTCATCATTGTAAATTTCCTGATTCCCTCTTCCATCCTGTATCATCTCATTTTATTTTTTTCAGCATTTCTTTTGCATTGCTGAAAAATATCCTCCTTGCATATTCATTTCCATATTTTTTCTTTACGTATTCAGCTGCTTTTCTCATATGCGGTGGTCTGTTCTTTGCTCCATGAGCATCTGTGCCCACACAAAAAACAAGATCATCATCCATCAGCTGCAAAACAAATTTTTTTATCTTCCTTCCACTGTCTCCACAGATACTCCCTGCATTTATCTGAAGATGTATCCCCATTTCCCATAACTGCATAGCAAGTTCCGGATTCTTTGTTAAACATTGATATCT
>JBJEMB010000046.1:3883-23442 GCA_051879455.1 Lachnospiraceae bacterium | reverse complement strand
GTATGTTATTTTATAATTTTGGATATAGGTTAGAATTATGGAATATAAATGCAAAGGAAAAGGTGTTGATATTAGTGGAATATATGTAATACAGCCGAACTGCAGCGAATATAATAGTTTCGGCTTACTGATTCAGTGTAAGCGTGGGGAGATGAGTTATGGGACAGAGAAAGCATAGACAAAAAAAGAAGAGAGGCTGTTTTGGATGTATATTGGTTGTTATGATTTTACTTCTTTGTGTGGAAATGATTGTTGCAGCCGGATTATTTCATGGGATAATTAGGGATAAGCTAACGGTATATTTTTCACCAGAGATTCCTTATCAGGAAGTAACAATTGATAAAAAAGATTTAGAAAAAAAGTATTATTACGCGCAGCTTACAGAAGAAGAAAAGACTGCATATGCAGAAATTTCACAGGGGATCAGAGATCAGGTAGATGAAATCTATGTGCATTCTTCAGATGCAAAAAGGACAAACAAACTGTTAGAGTTTGTTTTAAAAGACAGCCCCGAGTTTTTCTGGTGTGATGGAACCGCTAAAACTACAAGTTATGAAGGAAAAGAAAACTATACTGTTTTAAAGCCTGCTTATTTATGTTCGGGAGAAGAAAGAAAAAGACGGCAGGAAGAAATTGACAGTGAAGTGGAGAAGTGCCTTGGTAAAATAAATGAAAACTCCACGGATTATGATAAGATTCTTTCTGTATTTGATTACATTGTTGATACGGTTGATTACGATTCGGATGCCGAAGATAATCAGAATATTTACAGCGTATTCGTGGGAAAAAAATCTGTATGTGCAGGTTATTCGAAAGCAACACAGTATCTTCTTGAAAAGCTGGGGGTATTCTGCACTTATGTGACAGGGAAGACCAAGAGTGGAGAGAACCATGCATGGAATATGGTCATCTGTGAAGGTGACTACTATTATGTGGATACAACGTGGGGAGATCCGGTGTTCTTGAATGAGGAAGAAGCGGTAAACAAAGATTTATTCAGTTATGATTATATGTGCTGCAATGATGAAGAATTGTTTCGGACACATGTTCCAGATTCGGATGTG
The DNA here is from genome assembly GCA_051879455.1 of Lachnospiraceae bacterium. Classification (GTDB taxonomy): domain Bacteria; phylum Bacillota; class Clostridia; order Lachnospirales; family Lachnospiraceae; genus MD308. The sequence goes on along the minus strand of JBJEMB010000046.1, from coordinate 22,378 downwards.
AACCTGCCGGAATGCAGTAAAATGGATTACAATTATTATGTTGTCAATGATATGTATTTTGAAAAGTGCGACAGGGATATTATTCTTGATCGTATGAATGATACAATATCAAAACATGAAAATCCTTCTCTTTTTAAGTTTTCTGATCCGGAAGTTTATGAAAAAGCAAAACAAGAGATTTTTGGAAATATCATTGAACAGGCTGCAAAGAATCTGTCACAGTGGTATGGACTCCGGAAGGTAAAGTACACGTATATCGATGACCCGAAATTGAATAAAATTGTCATATACTGGGAGTATAAATAAAAAGATATGGATGTTTGATATTTACACAGATTATATTTGTGTATTTTGAACATGAAAAATTTATTTTCTATGCATTTTAATTTATTTTTATGCGTATTTTTAGTTGAAAAAGAAAAAGATATGTAGTATAATCTTTACAATTTGTGGGGACATATGTGTCTTGAACAAGGGAGTTTACAACAAGGCAGTTGTGCGTGCACATACTGCCTTTTTTATGGAAGGAAATAGGTGGATTATGAAAGCATTTCTTATTTTGGAAGACGGAACAGTCTTTACGGGAACCAGCATTGGCTCAACGAAAGACGTGATCAGTGAGATTGTTTTTAATACTTCGATGACAGGATATCTTGAAGTGTTAACAGACCCTTCATACGCGGGACAGGCAGTAGTTATGACCTATCCATTGATTGGAAATTATGGAATTACGCCGGATATGGAGTCGAAAAAAGCATGGCCGGACGGATACATTGTAAGAGAGCTGTCCAGATTACCAAGTAATTTCCGGTGCGAAGGAACCATTCAGGATTTTCTGAAGGAACAGGATATTCCTGGAATTGCAGGGATTGATACAAGAGCTCTTACAAAGATTTTAAGAGAAAAAGGTACCATGAATGGTATGATCACTACAAATGAAAATTATGATCTGGAAGAGATTCTTCCAAAATTAAAAGAGTATGTGGTTGGTGATGTCGTTTCAAAGGTGACCTGTGATGAGAAATATGTGCTGGAAGGTGATGGTCCTAAGGTCGCTCTCATGGATTTTGGTGCAAAGAATAACATTGCCCGTTCTTTAAATAAGAGAGGGTGTCAGGTGACTGTTTATCCGGCAAATACTTCAGCTGATGAGATTATTGCTTCTAATCCGGATGGAATTATGTTATCAAACGGACCTGGAGATCCGGAGACATGTGTCTCTATTATTGAAGAAATTAAGAAATTGTATAACACTGATATTCCTATTTTTGCTATTTGTCTCGGACATCAGCTGATGGCTCTTGCTAATGGCGGAAAAACATATAAATTAAAATATGGACACAGAGGAGGAAACCATCCGGTAAAAGATCTGAGTAATAACCGTGTGTATATTTCCTCACAGAATCATGGATATGCGGTGGATGCTTCCACATTAGACAGTTCTATTGTAAAAGAAGCATTTATCAATGTCAATGATGGAACCAATGAGGGATTTGCTTATGAGGGAAAGAACATTTTTACTGTTCAGTTCCACCCGGAAGCATGTCCGGGACCTCAGGATTCGGGTTGCCTGTTTGATAGATTTATGGATATGATGAAAGGAGCAAAATAATGCCTAGAAATAAAGAGATAAAAAAAGTATTAGTAATTGGCTCCGGTCCTATTGTTATTGGTCAGGCTGCAGAATTTGATTATGCGGGTACGCAGGCATGTCGTTCTTTGAAAGAAGAAGGACTTGAGGTTGTACTTTTAAATTCAAACCCGGCAACAATTATGACGGACAAAGACATTGCAGATCGCGTATATATCGAGCCACTGACTGTAGAAGTAGTGGAACAGCTCATTTTAAAAGAAAAGCCGGACAGTGTGCTTCCGACTCTTGGAGGACAGGCTGCTCTGAATCTTGCGATGGAGCTTGAGGAAAATGGTTTCCTGAAAAGAAATAATGTGCGTCTTATCGGTACTACATCTGAGACGATTAAAAAAGCTGAGGACCGTTTGGAATTTAAGACAACGATGGAAAAGATCGGTGAGCCATGCGCAGCGTCTCTGGTTGTTGAGAGTGTAGAAGAAGGCGTAAAATTCGCGGAAAAGATTGGATATCCGGTTGTTCTTCGTCCGGCTTATACGCTTGGAGGAAGTGGCGGCGGAATTGCGCATAACAGAGGTCAGCTTGTGGAAATTCTTGAAAATGGGCTCAGACTTTCCCGTGTGGGTCAGGTTCTTGTGGAACGCTGCATTGCCGGATGGAAAGAAATCGAGTATGAAGTAATGCGTGACAGCAATGGAAACTGCATTACGGTATGTAATATGGAAAACATTGACCCGGTTGGTGTTCATACCGGTGACAGTATTGTAGTTGCACCGTCTCAGACATTAGGAGATAAAGAGTACCAGATGCTTCGTACCTCTGCCCTTAATATTATCAGTGAGCTGAATATCACCGGTGGATGTAACGTGCAGTATGCGCTGCATCCGGAGACGTTCGAGTATTGTGTTATCGAGGTTAATCCGCGTGTCAGCCGGTCTTCCGCACTGGCTTCAAAAGCGACCGGTTATCCGATCGCTAAGGTTGCCGCTAAGATTGCCCTGGGATATACGCTGGATGAGATTAAAAATGCGGTTACAAAGAAAACATATGCAAGTTTCGAGCCTATGCTTGACTACTGTGTAGTTAAGATCCCGAGACTGCCGTTTGATAAATTTATCAGTGCAAAACGTACGCTGACGACACAGATGAAAGCGACCGGAGAGGTTATGAGTATCTGTGATAACTTTGAAGGTGCGCTGATGAAAGCGATTCGTTCTCTGGAACAGCATGTGGACAGCCTTATGTCTTATGACTATTCACATTTAAGCAGAGAAGAGCTTTTGGAAGAACTGAAAGTTGTAGATGACAGACGGATCTGGAAGATTGCAGAAGCAATCAGACAGGGAATTTCTTATGATGAAATCCATAACATTTCTAAGATTGATAAGTGGTTTATTGATAAGATCGGAATTCTTGTGGAGATGGAGCTTGCGCTTAAAGCTTGTGCTCCAGGCATTGCTTCTGGAATGAAGAGCCTGGATGCAGATATTTTAAGAGAAGCAAAGCGTATGGAATTCCCGGATTCAGTGATTGCAAGACTTACTGGTCTTACAGAGAGAAAGGTTCACGACCTTCGTCATGAGTATGGAATTACAGCATCCTATAAGATGGTAGATACCTGTGCTGCTGAGTTTGCTGCTGAGACACCGTATTACTATTCTGTATACGGAAGTGAAAATGAAGTAGAAAAAACCGAAGATAAGAAGAAGGTGCTTGTCCTTGGTTCCGGTCCGATCCGTATCGGTCAGGGTATCGAGTTCGACTTCTGTTCTGTACATTGTACATGGGCATTTGCAAAAGAAGGATACGAGACCATTATTGTAAATAATAACCCTGAGACGGTAAGTACAGACTTTGATATTGCAGATAAGCTTTATTTTGAGCCTCTGACACCAGAAGATGTGGAAAGCATTGTTGATTTGGAGAAACCAGACGGAGCAGTGGTTCAGTTTGGAGGGCAGACAGCTATTAAGCTTACGGAGTCCTTAATGAAGATGGGTGTGCCGATTTTAGGTACTTCAGCAGAAAATGTGGATGCTGCGGAAGACAGAGAACTTTTTGATGCAATTCTGGAAAAATGTCAGATTCCAAGACCGACAGGCGGAACCGTATTTACTGCTGAGGAAGCAAAAGAAGTAGCGAACCGTCTGGGATATCCGGTGCTGGTACGTCCTTCCTATGTACTTGGTGGACAGGGCATGCAGATTGCTATCAATGACAATGATATCGATGAGTTTATTGGAATTATTAACCGGATTGCACAGGATCATCCAATCCTTGTTGATAAATATCTGCAGGGCAAGGAAATTGAGGTTGACGCAGTGTGCGATGGTGATGATATCCTGATTCCTGGAATCATGGAACACGTAGAGCGTGCGGGAATCCATTCCGGAGACAGTATCTCCGTATATCCGGCACGAAGCATTTCTGAAAAAACAAAACGTACCATTGAAGAATATACAAAGAGACTTGCACAGTCCTTGCATGTCATTGGATTGATTAATATTCAGTTTATCGTGTGTGGAGAGGATGTTTACGTTATTGAAGTAAATCCTCGTTCCAGCCGTACAGTACCGTATATCAGTAAGGTTACAGGCATTCCGATTGTACCACTTGCAACAAAGGTTATCATCGGAAATAAAATCAGGGATCTGGGATACACTCCGGGACTTCAGCCAGAAGCAGATTATTTTGCAGTTAAGATGCCGGTATTCTCATTTGAGAAAATCCGTGGCGCAGATATCAGTCTCGGACCAGAGATGAAATCAACAGGAGAATGTCTCGGAATCGCAAAGACATTTGATGAAGCTCTCTATAAAGCATTTCTCGGTGCGGGCATTAAGTTACCTCAGCATAAAAACATGATTATCACAGTCCGTGATGAGGATAAAGAAGAAGCAGTAGAGATCGGACGCAGATTTGAAAAGATCGGTTATCGTATCTTTGCGACAAGAGGAACAGCAGAAGCTATGAAGGCAGCAGGGGTGAAGGCAAATGCAGTCAATAAGATTGAGCAGGAATCCCCGAACCTTATGGATCTGATCCTTGGTCATAAGATCGACCTGATCATCGATACACCTCCGCAGGGAGCAGAGCATTCGAAGGATGGTTTTGTAATCCGCAGAAATGCCATCGAGACAGGTGTAAATGTCCTGACAGCAATTGATACAGCAGAAGCACTTATTACAAGTCTGGAAAATACAGATATTAAGAAACTGACACTGATTGATATTGCAAAGATATAAAAAAATATAGCAAAAAGAAAACCATATGCTATAATAAGAATCAGAAAAATTCAAAGGAGGACGTTCTTATGACAAAAGCAGGAGAAAGAGAGATTATTAAGGCAGAGCATGCATATGGCGGAGCAGGATATATTACAAAGGAAATGTTGATTTCTGATGAGGATCGTGGGGAAGCTTGCAAAATGTATGCAAAGGTTACTGTGCCGGCAGGATGTGAGATCGGATATCATGTTCATCAGGGAGACGCAGAAGGATATTATATTTTAACCGGAACCGGTGTTTATAATGATAATGGAAAAGAGATGCCACTTGAGCCGGGTGATTCTTTTTTCTGCAAAGAAGGAAACGGACATGGAATCAAGAACACAGGTGAGGAAGATATTACGTTTGTAGCATTGATCTTGAAAAAATAGGGTTTGATAGATTATAATATATAAAAATTTCCCGGGATTCTTGCGGATTTCCCGGGAAATTTTTTATAAATTTTATGAGAATCAGATATTTCTAAATACATTTAGCAATTTTTCATTATCTTCCGGGTTCATAATGCAGAAGCGGACAAATTCTCCCTCAAGACTTTTGAAAGAAGAACAGTCGCGGATCATCATTTTTTCTTTGATTGCAGCTTCGAATACATCGAAAGAGGTCACATCTTCTTTTAAAATCTTAAGAAGAATGAAATTGGCAGAAGGCGGATATACTTTGAAGGAATCCAGCTTCTCAATCTCCTGACACATTTTTGCACGTTCAGAATCAATCAGATTCCATGTTTTTTCGATGTAAGGCTTGTCCTTTAACATAAGCTCTCCGGCAAAGGCACCGATACTGTTAAGGCTCCATGGATTCTGGTGGGTTAACAGCATGGTGAGAAATTCTTTGTTACTTGTAATACCGTATCCAAAACGGAGACCGGGAGCAGCAAAAAATTTAGACACACCGCGAATGACCATAAGATTATCATATTTTGCCGTGAGAGGGACAGCAGTTATTAAAGACATGTCAGGTGCAAATTCGATATATGTCTCGTCTATCATGACAAAGATGTTAAACTTACGGCATGCAGTAACGATAGTTTCCATATCCTTGTTGCTTATAGCCGATGATGTTGGGTTATTTGGATTGCATATGATAAGAAGATCGATACTTTCATCTAGGACATCGATCAGATCAGGTACATCCAGTATGAAATTGTTGGATTCCTGAAGATTATAGTAATGCAGGCTTCCTCCGGCAAGAGAAAGTTCTCTTTCATATTCAGAATAGGTAGGACCAAGGACAAGTGCTTTTTTGGCAGCTTTCTGGCTGATGAGAAGAGAGATGAGCTCGGTGGAACCATTACCTACCACTATATTTTCCGAGCTGATATTACAGTAAGTACTAATGGCAGCTTTTAAATCTTTGTATTCCCGGTCCGGATAGTTGCTTATGATATCGAGATGTGAACATAATTCCTTTTTGACATTTTCCGATAAGCCAAGTGGATTTACATTTGCTCCAAACTGAATGATTTGTTCTTTTGGAATATGGTAATATTCTTCTATTTTTTCCAAATCACTTCCGTGAAATTCCATTTTTTTTGACATTTTATTACTCCTTAAGACATATTTATAAGTTTTTGCGTTTCAGCATTGCCATGAACCGCAAAATAATGCTATAATTTATTATAGTATGTTTTGAAAAAAAAGCAACGAAAGAAGCAGGTGTCAGACTTGAAAAATAAGATTCAGAAATTTTCCAAAGGAGACTTTCGGCTTGTAAGACCGGAAGTGGTATTTGAAGAAACGAATCTGGTACTGATTATTGGTGAAGGGGAAGTATACAGGGGAAGTTTCCAAATTAAAAGCGATAATGACAGCAAAATCAGGGGACTCGTGTACCCTTCTTCTTTTCGTGTTCGTTTTAAAGATCCGGGATTTGAGGGGAATCCGGCAAAAATAGAGTTTACTTATGATGGCAGAGGACTCAGACCCGGACATGTCGAAAAGGGAAAGTTTACAGTCGTATGTACCGGAGGAGAGTATGAACTCTCGTTTACGGCAATTATTGAAAAACCATATATTATGACTACTTATGGAAAAATTCAGAGTACAGACGATTTTCGTAAACTGGCGATCAAGGATTATTCAGAGGCGGGACGTCTGTTCCGCTCAAAATCTTTTTATGAGATTTTAAAATATGAAAATGAGCGCATTTTCTATTTGTATGATAATATGCGTAAATGGTCCCTCGGTGAGCAGGCTATGGAAGAATTCCTGGTGGGGATTAAGCAAAAAGAATGTATCTTCCTGACACTGGCAGGAGAAGGAATGCTGTTCGAGGATATTCATGAATCAACGAAAGGGATTATTTCTATTATGAAAAATACCTGGGGATTCATGCCGATACACATAGAAGCAGAAGGCAAGTTTCTTAAAGTGCTAAGACCAGAGATTACTTCGGAAGACTTTGTGGGAAATACTTTTGAGGTGGAATATCTCGTTCGTCCGGAATTCCTTCATGGTGGGCGTAACTTTGGAGCCATCCATTTTGTGACTCCTTATGAGACCCTCACATATGAGATAGAAGTACTTCAGAATCTGGAGTATGATGAAAACCATCATTTTCCGGAACTTTTGTGTGCTCAGATCCTAAAGGAGTACGTAAGTTATATCGCCGGAAGGACGGAGCTCAAGAACTGGGTGGAAAGTGCAACTGAAAAAGTGACAACTTTGCGTAAATTAGAGCCGCTGAATGAATCATATCAGTTGTTGCAGGCAAACATTTATATTAAAGGCCGGAAAATAGAAGAAGCGAAATGGATTTTGGAAAATTTTAATTATAATCGTTTTGCGATAGGAAAAGACCCGATCATTAACTGCTATTATTTATATCTGACAGCTCTGATACGGGGAAAGGGAGAGCATACAGAGCGGGTTTTAGATGAACTTGGTAAGACATATATGCGTTATCAGGACAACTGGTATCTTCTATATATGATCATTCGGCTGGATCATCGGTACAGAAATCCATATAAGCGACTGGAAGTTCTGGAACAGCAGTTTGATTTTGACTGTCATCAGGTATTATTTTATCTGGAAGCGTATTTGTGTTATCAGAAAAAACCAACCTTACTGAAAAAGCTTGGAACGTTTGAAATACAGGTTCTGGGTTTTGCGGCGAAGTATCGTATGATGACAAAAGAGCTTGCACTGTATGTGGCAAATTTTGCAAGTCAGCAAAAAGCGTACAGTGATTCCCTGTTCCGTATTTTAGTTCGCATTTACGATATGTATCAGGAGAAGATGATTCTCAATACAATCTGTACACTTCTGATCAAAGGGAATAAAACACAGAACAAATATTTCACGTGGTATCAAAAGGCTGTAAACGAGGAATTAAAAATTGCTCAGCTTTATGAGTATTATATGATTACTCTCGATACAGAGTCAGTAAGAGGGCCGCTTCCGAAATCTATTTTTTTGTATTTTATGCATGGAAATTCTCTGGATTACAAAAAAGCTGCATTTTTGTATGCAAATCTTCTGACCTACGAGATTGGTGGAGAGGATATGTTTTTGAACTATCGTGAACAGATGGTAAATTTCACCTGGGAGCAGCTTTTGAAACGCCATATAACAGAACATCTTCGAGTGTTGTATAAACGGTTCTGTGTAAAAGAAGAGATGACAGATGAGCGCATGGAAGCAATGAGAGATGTCTGCTATTCCTATTCTATATCGACAAAGGTACCGGATATGAATTATGTTCTGGTTATTGAAAAAGATGGAATAGTCAGACAGAGAGTGCCATATGAGCACGATGGTATGACTGTTATCTGTCTATATGATAAAGAGTCGCGTATTGTGTGGGAATCTGTTTCGGGTCGTTATTATACAGATTCTATTCCGTATGAGACAAAGCGTCTGTTTTATGAACCGCGTTTTCTCGATATGTATAAAAAATATGAGGAAGATGAGGGTAAGTGGCAGGAAGGAAATAAAAAAGAAGAACTGACATTTGAAAATATCCGTCAGAAGGGAATTGATGCTTTTAATGAGCAGGAAGTGTTCAGCCTCTGTACCAGACAGGTGAGAGAAACTGATTATGAAGAGAATGATTTTCTTATCTATCTGTGTTTTGAGCTGTTCAAACGGCAACAATATGATAAGATAACACTGATGTATCTGGCAAACTATTATTGTGGGGCGACAGATGATATGAGAAAATTGTGGGGCGTTCTGAAAGAGTATGATATTCCTACTTATAAAGTGGGAGAACGTATTATCACACAGATGGTTTTTGCTGAAGATCTGTTTTGTGAAGAAAAGATATTTGAAGATTATTATTTGTCAGATAATTCATATTTCCGTCTGCGACAGGCATATCTTGCATATGTGTCGAAAGAATATGTAGTTGCTGAGAGAGAGATTGATAAGTGTGTATTTGACATTATTGTAAATGAATGTGAGCAGGGAGAAGAATTGCCGGATATATGCAAGATTGCTTTGCTGAAACATTTTTCCAGCCAGAACTACCCGGCAGATTACGAGACAGTTCTTCATGAGGTTCTCAGAGAAATGTGTGAAAAACAGATGATTTTCCCTTTCTATTTGAGCTACAGAGAATCATGGTTGAGAGAATTGCAGTTGTATGATAAATCTATGATATTTTACAGGGCCAAGCCAGGAAACAGTGTAAAGCTCTGTTACAAAATGAAGACAGGTGTAAGGGAAGAACTCGGATATCATTCTGAAACATTGCTTCCTGTATTTGAAAATCTTTATGTGAAACAATATGTGTTATATGATGATGAAAGCGTAAGCTATTATTTTCAGGAGTCTGACGGGAAAGATGTCAAAACATCAGAAAAGAAAGTTCTTAAGGCACAGTGCAGAACAAAGGATGGCAAATACGGAAAGATCAATGCAATTATGAAAATGACACCTGCAAAACAAAAAAGAGCAATGGCTGCTTTTAAAGAAGAAGAAAAGATGGCCGACAAGTTGTTTAAGATATATTAACCAATGGGGAGGATAAATAATGAAAAGAGGAAGTATCCTTGGATATGACCTGAATGAAAAATACTGCCAGATAAGTTTCTATGATGAGACAAAAGAAGAGCCGGAAACGATGGAAATTGCCTCTGATAATTATCAGATTCCTCTGTTGATTGGAAAAATGGAAGATCGCTGGGTTTATGGTATAGAAGCAAAAAAACTGGGAATTCTTGGAGTGTGTTCGCCGGTCGAAGATTTGTTTATAAAGGCTATTCACAGGAGAAGGGTCGCTGTAGGAGAAAAGATTTACGATGCAGTCTGGCTTCTGGCAAAGTTTATAGGATTTACCTTGGAGAAGTTTGAACAGATCGATTATCTGACATTTACTTCACCGTATACAAATGAAGATATGTCAAAGCTTTTAAAAGGAATTGCAAAAAATCTGGGTATCTCAAAAGATAAAGTATATGTACAGGATTATAAAGAAAGCTTTTGCCAATATATGTTCTATCAGCCGAAAGAACTCTGGCAGTATGAATCGGCATTGTTTTTCTGTGATGAACAGAAGATCAATGCCTATATGTTGAGGAAACTGAATGTTTTAAACAGTCGTGAAAAAGAGATGTTTGTGACAGTGGATGAAGTGGCGAATGCACATATTAAAGAGCTGGAAGCAATCTATCCGATCCTTCATGATGATGAAAAAGCGAAAAGTGCTGATGAGAGCTTTAAGTCATTTATTCAGAATGTATTTGAGAAGAAAGTGATCTCTTCTGTGTATCTGACAGGAGAAGGATTTGAAAAAAACTGGTATCCGAATTCTTTGCGTGTTTTGTGTAACGGAAGAAGAGCGTTTGTGGGTAATAATCTGTACAGTAAAGGTGCCTGTTACACATCAATACGGATATGCAGAGATGATGATGAAGGCCCAGTTTATCTTGATGAGACAAAGATGACACAGCAGATATCTCTGCGTATGCGAGTAAATGGTAAAGAAGGATGGTATCCGATTGTGTCATGGGGAACAAGATGGTATGAAGCAGACGGACAATGGGAAGTGCTTTTGGAGGATGCTTCCGATCTGGAAGTCCACATCGAATCGCTGGCAGGAGAAGAATTACAGGTTGAAAAAATCTCACTTGAGGGGCTTCCGGAAAGAACCGATTATTCACTGCGTCTCAGAGTAGAGATGATGTTTCTTAATGAGCGCCTTTGCAGGCTGACCCTGAGAGATATTGGATTTGGAGAATTCTATCCGGCAACAGATTTTAAAGTTGTAAAGGAAATACATTTGGGAGGAATCAATGGGCAGTTTAATTCTATGTCATAAGAAACGGGCGAAACAGGCCTATGAAATTACACGAGTTCATATTCGAATATATACGATAGAGGAATTGTGCTATTATGTCTGCAATAATCTCTATCTGATTGACTATACGATTATGAATCGTCAATTGTGTGAATGGCTTGATTCAGAACTGGATATGACAGAGCTGGCAGATAAACTCGGAGATGAGCTTTCAAAGAATTGTTCTGAGGAACAGTTTGTGCTTACTCTGCTTCGAGGCTCAGATATCTATGCACAGTCGGAAATCAATAAGATTCAGGGGATACTGGAGAGCCTTCAGAATCAGAAAGAAGTTGAAAAAATAAAATATAAAGCAGATACGCTTTTGGAGAGCGGAGAGTACTCGGCGGCAATTCTTGTTTATCAGTCAATTATCCATGCAGAGTGGGATGATTCCGTTGAAAAGCGTTTTTACGGATATGTATATGGATGTTTGGGGAGTGCTTATGGCAGGCTGTTTTTGTATGAGGAGGCGGCTTTGGCGTATAAGGAGGCTTACCAGATCTGTGAGGAGACAGATTTACTGAAAGCATATTTGTATTGCTGTTACCGGGCATATCCGGAAGAAGAGTATGTAAAGATGCTGTCTGGAAACTCTCTCTATCTGAGTATGGATTCACTTCTGAAAGAACAGATGAAGACGATTCACCGTGAGACAGATCCTCAGATACAGACAGAAGAGCTTGAAGATTGGAAAAATGAATATCGCAGAATTGACAACCGCAAAAGAATATGATAAGATGACAGGGAATTTACTGTGGTAAAGTAATCAATCGATGAATTGATAAACAGGTAAATTAATGAATTGAATGAGTTCATGGGTGAAAAACATTCATGGCAGAGGAGGAAGCAATTATGAAAAAGAGACTGGCATTATTACTTGCGGTTGTTTTGACATTTGGAACAATTTTTACTGGATGCGGAAGCAAGGAAGAAAGCAAAGAAAGTGAAGATGTAACAGAAGAAGCATCGGTTGAGAATGATGACGAAACATTAGTTGTAGGATTTGATGCAGCATTTCCACCATATGGCTATAAAGATGATAATGGAGATTATGTTGGATTTGATCTTGATCTTGCACAGGAAGTTTGCGATCGTAATAACTGGGAACTTGTAAAACAGCCGATTGATTGGGATGCAAAGGATATGGAAATCGAATCCGGAACCATTGACTGTATCTGGAATGGATTTACAATGAATGGCCGTGAAGATGACTATACATGGTCTGAGCCATACATTGATAATAAACAGGTATTTGTAGTGAAGAAAGATTCCGGTATTGAAAATTTCGATGGTCTTGCAGGAAAACTGGTAGAGACACAGGCAGATTCTTCTGCACTTGCAGCTCTTCAGGGAGACCAGAAAGCACTTGCTGATACATTCGGAAGTCTGACAGAGATTGCCGAGTACAATACAGCATTTATGGATCTGGAATCCGGTGCATGCGATGCAATCGCAATGGATATCGGTGTTGCATATTATCAGATGAATTCCAGAGAGAATCCTGATGATTTTATGATTCTTGAAGAAGAGATTTCTTCTGAACAGTATGGTGTTGGTTTCAAAAAAGGAAATGATACATTGAGAGATCAGGTACAGAAGACATTGGACGAGATGGCAGCTGATGGAACAATTGAGAAGATTGCTGAAAACTATGCGGACTTTGGTGTTCCGGGATCACTGTGCATTGGAAAATAAGAAAGGCTTTGAGAGGGACTGACCGAAAGAGGCTCAGTTCCTTTCTTTTACGGTCTGTAGGGTTTGGAGGATAAGAAAATGAGTTTTGTTGTACTGATTAGAGAGCTTTGCAGCGGTATGGTCACATCGGTGGAGATATTTTTTATGACACTTTTATTTTCACTGCCGCTTGGACTCCTGGTTTCATTTGGAAGAATGTCTAAGTTTACGCCTCTTCGGCTCCTTACAAAATTGTATATATCTATTATGCGAGGAACACCGCTAATGCTGCAGCTTATGGTTGTGTTCTTTTGCCCGTATTATTTGTTTGGAATACAGATCTCGAGTTCATATCGAATCAAGGCTGTTCTGATCGGCTTTGCCATCAATTATGCAGCGTATTTTGCGGAAATCTATCGTGCCGGGATTGAATCGATTCCGGTGGGACAGTATGAGGCGGCGAAGGTTTTGGGATATTCGAAAGTACAGACTTTTTTCCGTATTATTTTTCCACAGGTTGTGAAAAGGGTGTTGCCTCCTGTGACAAATGAGGTTATTACTCTTGTAAAAGATACTTCGCTTGCATTTGTTCTGGCAATTTCAGAGATGTTTACGACGGCAAAACAAATTGCGGCGGCACAAACTTCCATGGTTCCATTTATCGCAGCTGGGGTATTCTATTATATTTTCAATCTTATTGTTGCTGTAGTAATGGAAACGTTTGAAAAGAAACTGAACTATTACAGATAGATTACGCAGGGATGGTAGTAGGAGGAAGATATATATGAGTCTGCTTGAAATGGCAAATATAAGAAAAAGTTTTGATGGAGTGGAAGTATTAAAAGATATTTCACTGACAGTAGAAAAGGGAGAGGTTCTCGGAATTATCGGACCTTCCGGCTCTGGAAAATCCACTTTGCTCCGGTGCGCAACAGGATTGGAAACGCCTGATGGAGGCGAGATTACATACGAGGGAACTTTCGGCCTTGTGTTCCAGAATTTTAATCTGTTTCCTCATTATTCTGTAATAAAAAATATCACAGATGCCCCAATTAAAGTGCAAAAAAGAGAAAAAGAGGAAGTCTTTGAGGAAGCAAGAAAGCTTCTTGCAAAGATGGGGCTTGCCGATAAAGAAAACGCATATCCTTATCAGCTTTCCGGCGGGCAGCAGCAACGTGTATCAATTGCACGTGCATTAGCTATGAATCCGGATATCCTGTTTTTTGATGAACCGACGTCGGCGCTTGATCCGGAACTCACTGGAGAGATACTGAAAGTTATCCGTGACCTGGCGGCGGAACACATGACAATGGTTATCGTTACTCATGAGATGAATTTTGCTAAAAATGTTTCAGATAAAATTATTTTTATGGATAATGGGTATATTGCAGTAGAAGGAACACCAGAGGAAGTATTTAACTCTTCTAACGAAAGAATGAAGGAATTTCTGGGGAAATTTAGTGACAATTAGATAGTTGCTTTTCCGTTTTTCCTGTATTATACTTATAGCGTACTAATGAGTTGAATACTGACAAACTGGTTTATAACAGTGTCAGAATCTATCAAAATAAATACAGTAAGGAGCTTGCATTCATGGACTATGAAAAAGTGAAAACTGGTATGGGAGAGGAATGCGGAGTGTTTGGAGCCTATGATATGGATGGCGGCGATGTTGCCCCGTCTATATACTATGGGCTTTTTGCGTTACAGCACAGGGGACAGGAAAGTTGTGGAATTGCTGTGACAGACACTTACGGGGAAAGAAAAGTACACTCAAAAAAAGGACTTGGCCTGGTAAATGATGTCTTTGACGAAGAATCACTTGGGGCACTGAAAGGCAATCTGGGAGTAGGACATGTCCGGTATTCCACCGCTGGGGGAACAAGGGTGGAAAATGCGATGCCACTGGTCCTTAACTATGTGAAAGGAACTCTGGCAATTGCACACAACGGCAATATTACTAACGCGGTTGAATTGCGCCATGAATTGGAATATACAGGTGCGATTTTCCAGACAACGATTGATTCGGAAGTGATTGCATATCATATTGCGAGAGAGCGTCTGAAGACGAAGAAGGCAGAAGAAGCAGTAAAGAATGCAATGAAAAAGATTCAGGGAGGCTATGCGCTTGTCATCAGTTCTCCGAGAAAGATGATTGGTGTCAGAGATCCATTTGGTCTTAAACCGCTCTGTATTGGAAAGAGGGATAATACCTACTTTCTTGCATCTGAAAGCTGCGCGATCGCAGCGGTAGGAGCTGAGTTTGTGAGAGATGTAAAACCGGGAGAGATCGTAAGCTTTACAAAGCATGGCGTGAAGAAGGATATGTCGATGGCAATTTCCCCTGAAAAGCAGGCAAGATGTATTTTTGAATATATTTATTTTGCGAGAACAGACAGTGTAATTGACGAAGTAAATGTTTATCATTCCCGAATTGTTGCCGGAAAGGCATTGGCAAAATCTTATCCGGTAGAGGCGGATCTGGTTGTTGGTGTACCTGATTCGGGTCTGGTCGCAGCAAAAGGTTATTCCGAGGAATCTGGCATTCCATATGGCATGGCATTTCATAAGAACAGCTATGTGGGAAGAACATTTATCAAGCCAAAACAAAGCCAGAGAGAGAGCAGTGTAAAAATTAAACTGAATGTAATAGAAGAAGTGGTGCGTGGCAAAAGAATTGTTATGGTCGATGATTCGATTGTCCGTGGAACGACAAGTGCCAATATTATTAAAATGTTGAAAAAAGCAGGGGCAACAGAGGTTCATGTCAGGATCAGTTCACCACCATTTTTGTATCCTTGCTATTTTGGTACGGATGTACCATCAAATGAGCAGCTGATTGCCCATTCCCATACGACAGAGCAGATCCGTGAGATGATTGGAGCGGATTCGCTTGGCTATATGGAAATTGATAAATTAAAAGACATGGTGGGAGATTTGGGGTACTGTGATGCCTGTTTCACCGGAAATTATCCAATGAAAGTTCCGGGAAAAGATGTGTCACATGCATTTGAGTAAAAAGTAAATATTTTGGGAAAAAGAGAGGAGAAAAATTATGACAAACGACAGATACCAGAGCCCGCTTTCCGAGCGTTATGCGAGTAAGGAGATGCAGTATATTTTCTCGCCGGACAAAAAGTTCCGTACATGGAGAAGATTGTGGATTGCTCTTGCAGAGACTGAGAAAGAGTTGGGGCTTCCGATCACAGAAGAGCAGATTGAGGAATTAAAAGCGCATGCAGATGATATTAATTATGATGTGGCAAAAGAAAGAGAAAAAGTTGTACGTCATGACGTAATGTCTCATGTATATGCTTATGGTACACAGTGCCCGAAAGCGAAAGGAATCATCCATCTCGGAGCTACTTCCTGCTATGTTGGAGATAATACGGATATTATTTTGATGGCGGAGGCTCTGGAACTCGTAAGAAAGAAATTGATAAATGTTATTGCGGAACTTGCAAAATTTGCAGATGAGTATAAGGATCTTCCTACTCTTGCCTTTACGCATTTTCAACCGGCACAGCCTACCACAGTAGGAAAGAGAGCAACGCTCTGGCTTCAGGAATTTGAGATGGATTTAGAAGATCTCGAATATGTAAAGGGAAGTTTAAAACTTCTTGGATCTAAGGGAACAACAGGTACACAGGCAAGTTTTCTCGAGCTTTTTGATGGAGATCAGGAGACAATTGACAAAATTGATCCGATGATTGCAGAAAAAATGGGATTTAAAGCATGCTATCCGGTGTCGGGACAGACTTATTCCCGCAAAGTGGATACAAGAGTGCTGAATGTACTTGCAGGTATCGCAGCCAGTGCACATAAGATGTCTAACGATATCCGTCTGCTTCAACATTTGAAGGAAGTGGAAGAACCATTTGAGAAGACACAGATTGGTTCCTCAGCTATGGCATATAAGAGAAATCCGATGAGAAGTGAGAGAATTGCATCTTTGTCTCGTTATGTTATGATCGATGCATTGAATCCGGCAATTACTTCAGCAACACAGTGGTTTGAGAGAACATTGGATGACTCTGCAAACAAACGATTGAGTGTTCCGGAAGGCTTCCTTGCTATTGACGGTATCCTTGATCTTTGTCTGAATGTTGTAGACGGACTGGTGGTTTATCCAAAGGTGATTGAAAAACGTCTTATGAGCGAACTTCCATTTATGGCTACAGAAAATATTATGATGGATGCAGTAAAAGCAGGAGGAGACAGACAGGAACTTCATGAGAGAATCCGGGAGCTTTCTATGGAAGCAGGTCGTAATGTAAAGGAAAAAGGTCTTGATAATAATCTTCTTGAACTGATTGCTGAAGATCCGGCATTTAACCTGACACTGGATGAGTTAAAGAAAACAATGGATCCGTCCAAATACACAGGACGTGCTTCAGTTCAGGTAGATGCATATTTAGATAAAGTCATTCGTCCATTGCTTGATAAGAATAAAGAGATTCTGGGCGTGAAAGCTGAGATTAACGTGTAAAAATTGATAAAAAAATAGCAAAATGACGAAAATAAAAAAAATAAAAAATTATTGATAATTTAGGAATGGCGAAAAAACCCCATGGTTGCGCCATTCCTTTTTTTAACAAAAAATCAAAAAATATCTACAAATTGAAAAACTGACGAAAATTATGCAGTAAAAAGTTAAAATGTTGTCAAAAAATCTGTTCGGTGTTAATATAAATATATTCGATAATGTTATAAGAAATATCTATAAAAAGGGGGAATTATTTTGGAAAAGGTATTAAATGACATTTTTTCGACGCTAGGAAGTTATCTTTCTAATTACATTTTGATTATTGCATTACTTGGAGGCGGTATCTGGTTTACAGTGAAACTGGGCTTTATTCAGGTACGTGGATTTGGCGAAGCAATGAGAAGAACTTTTGGTGGAATGTTCAAGAAAGATCAAAAAGCCGGAGACGATGGTATGTCTTCTTTCCAGGCGCTTGCTACAGCCATTGCCGCACAGGTAGGAACCGGTAATATTGCCGGTGCAGCTACAGCACTTGCAATTGGTGGACCAGGTGCCATTTTCTGGATGTGGATCGCTGCATTCCTTGGAATGGCTACTATCTATGCTGAGGCTATTATGGCACAGAAGTACAAAAGAGTTGGTGAAGACGGAGTTGTGACTGGTGGTCCGGTATATTATATCCGTGCAGCATTTAAAGGTAAATTTGGTAAAGCGCTGGCAGGAATCTTTGCTGTTTTGATTGTACTTGCACTTGGATTTATGGGAAATGCTGTACAGTCTAACTCTATTGCAGCTGCATGGAATACAGCGTTTGGTATTCCTCAGTGGGTAATGGGTCTTGTGATTGCGGTTATTTCTTTATTTGTATTTGTTGGTGGTATGGGACGTATTGCCAAGATTACAGAGCTTATTGTTCCAGTTATGGCTGCTCTTTACATTTTAGGATCTTTAATTGTTATCATCTTTAACTTTAAAGAAATCCCATACGCGTTCTATTCCATCATTGTTGGAGCTTTTTCACCAAGCTCAATCGCCGGTGGAGCAGCAGGTGCTACAATCAAACTTGCACTTACAAAAGGTGTTGCACGAGGACTGTTCTCCAATGAAGCTGGTATGGGTTCCACACCTCACGCACATGCAGTTGCAAAGGTTGATCATCCTGTAGAGCAGGG
>JBJEMB010000046.1:0-3783 GCA_051879455.1 Lachnospiraceae bacterium | reverse complement strand
TGCTTTAACTCTTTAATGGTTATTCCAAATATTCTTGCACTGTTTGCATTGAGCGGTGTCATTAAGAAAGTACATGATGATTATTTTAAGAACGCAAAGAAATAGCATGATACATAAAAAATGTAAATAGTAAAAAATATACAAAATATAGACATTCACTATATGCAAAATGACTAAATAGAAAAATTAAATAATAATTTATTGCAAAAAAATTGACAATGAGTTATCATAGATACAGGCAATGAATGTAATCGAATATATCTATAATTATGCTATAAGTGGGCCGATGTTTTTCGAGAGAGACCTGTATTATCAGGCGCCGAAGAGGCAAGCAATATGTGTTGGTGGCACATAAAAGTGAAACTTTCAGGCAAAAGGACCGGAAAACGTACCACATTCTGAATCTTGTGCTGTATGGTAAGAGTTTTGGATAAACCGTATTATCAGGGCAAAAGACAGGAAGGACGTTTTAATCACGGAAGTGTTTAAATCGTCCTTTTTTTAAACATCGATGAAGGATTGGTGTTTGAAAGAAAAATGCGGTTGTGGAGTGCCGTAAATTCAGTCTGGAAAGGAAATCACATAGTATGAACAGGGGAAAATATATTATTGTGACCAATAACCCTATGGTTTACAAAAAACACGGAAGTACACACGAAATGATATATAAAGAGATCTCGTATGAAGAGATTCTGAGAGAGGTAAGAGACAGAATACATGAGGGACATCAGATGTTGACACATCCTCTGTCAGGGAGTGTTAAACCAAATGAAACACCGTACAAATCTATTTTGATAGCGGAAGAGAGGGGGGACGTGGACTTAGGTTCAGTTGCTTTGATTGAAAACGCTATTCAGGCATGCGGAAAGTTTGAATTCAAATCAGACCGTTATAAACCTGAGGTATACGAAGATTTTCAATTAATTGACTGTACCCTGATTGAAAGCGGAATGGCATCGGCAGATGCAATGCACTGAGGTTGGGACTTGGTGTGAAGACGGTATGGTAGGTCATTTAAATGAGGTTATGAAGCATTGCAGCTTAAAACAATAATATCTAAAAATTAAAGGAGGGAACTACAAGTGAGATTAGAAATGGGACACATTTACATTAAGGATATCCAGTTTGCTGCTGAAAGCAAAATTGAAGACGGAATTCTTTATGTATCCGAGGAGGCTGTGAAAGCCGTAGCTCTTGAAGATGAAAAGATTAAGAGCGCATCATTTGATATTGCTAGACCGGGAGAATCTGTAAGAATTACTCCGGTTAAGGATGTTATCGAACCACGTGTAAAAGTTGAAGGAAGAGGAGGTATCTTCCCGGGTGTTATCGCTAAGGTAGACACAGTAGGAGAAGGTAAGACATATGCTCTTAAAGGAATGGCTGTTGTTACAGCAGGAAAGATCGTTGGTTTCCAGGAAGGTATCATCGATATGACAGGCCCTGGAGCTGATTATACTCCATTTTCCAAGACACTTAACCTGGTTATGGTATGTGAGCCGGTTGATGACATTAAGCCACATGATTACGAGGCAGCAGTAAGATTCGCTGGATTTAGAGTTGCTACATATATTGGGGAATTAGCACGCGACCTGACACCGGATGAGACAAAAGTATATGAGACATGTACAATCAAAGAAGGACTGGAAAAATATCCTGATCTTCCGAGAGTTGCTTATGTACAGATGCTCCAGAGCCAGGGACTTCTTCATGACACATATGTATATGGCGTTGACGCTAAGAAGATCGTTCCTACAATTATGAGCCCTACAGAGGTTATGGATGGCGCTATCGTATCCGGTAACTGTGTATCCGCATGTGATAAGAATCCTACATATGTACATCTTAATAACCCTGTTGTTGAAGATTTATTTGAACAGCACGGAAAAACACTTAACTTCGTAGCACACATTATTACCAATGAGAACGTATACCTTGCTGATAAGCAGCGTTCTTCTGACTGGACAGCAAAACTCTGCAAGATGTTAGATCTTGATGGAGCTATTGTTTCTCAGGAAGGATTTGGTAACCCTGATACAGACCTTATCATGAACTGCAAGAAGATCGAGGCAGAAGGTGTTAAGACTGTTATTATTACAGATGAGTATGCTGGACGTGACGGAAAATCCCAGTCACTTGCAGATGCTGATCCGGCTGCAGATGCAGTTGTAACTGGCGGTAATGCTAACCAGGTAATTATCCTGCCGAAACTTGATAAAGTAATTGGAACTCTGGATTATGTTACAAAGATTGCAGGTGCAAGTGAAGAGACACTTCACGAGGATGGATCTCTTGAAGTAGAGCTTCAGGTACTTACAGGCGCAACAAATGAAACAGGTTTCAATAAACTGAGCGCAAGATAGGAAGGGAGGATAATATAATGGCTAAATTAAGAGTTGTTCATTACATCAATCAGTTCTTTGCTCAGATTGGTGGAGAAGAAAAAGCAGATTATCCGGCAGAGATTCGTGTTGGCGAAGTTGTTGGACCGGGTATGGCATTAATGCAGAAATTTGGCGATGAGGCTGAAATCATTGCTACAATCATTTGTGGTGACTCATATTTTAATGAGAACCTTGAAAAAGCAAAAGCTGACATCCTTGCAATGGTTAAGGAGCAGAATCCGGACGTATTTGTTGCAGGTCCTGCATTTAACGCTGGACGTTACGGTGTTGCCTGCGGTACTATCGCAGCAGCAGTTCAGGAAGAACTTGGAATTCCTGCAGTAACAGGTATGTATGTTGAAAATCCGGGTGCTGATATGTTCAAGTCACAGGTATATATTGTGTCTACAAAGAACAGTGCAGCTGGTATGAGAGATGCAGTTAACAAACTGGCTCCATTGACATTAAAAGTAGCAAAAGGCGAAAAAATCGGTGCTTCTTCTGAAGAAGGCTACATCCCGAACGGAGTTCGTGTAAACTTCTTTGAGAAGGAAAGAGGATCCAAACGTGCAGTTAAGATGCTTCTTAAGAAACTTGCTGACAAACCGTTTGAGACAGAATTCCCGATGCCAGATTTTGACCGTGTAGAGCCAAATCCGGCAGTAAAAGATCTTGCACATGCTAAGATTGCACTAGTTACATCCGGTGGTATTGTTCCGAAGGGAAATCCAGATCACATCGAAAGCTCCAGTGCTTCACACTATGGAGAGTATGATATTACAGGCGTTATGGATCTTACAGAAGAGACATACGAGACAGCACACGGTGGATATGACCCGGTATACGCTAATGAAGATTCAGACCGCGTACTTCCGGTTGACGTTCTTCGTGATATGGAAAAGGAAGGAAGGATTGGAGAATTACATCACCTGTTCTATACAACAACAGGTAACGGTACAGCCGTAGCTTCTGCAAAAGCATTTGCAGCTGAATTTTCTAAGAAGCTTGTTGCTGACGGTGTTGATGCAGTAATTCTCACCTCTACTTGAGGTACCTGTACTCGTTGCGGTGCAACGATGGTTAAAGAAGTAGAGAGAGCAGGAATTCCTGTAGTACATATCTGTACAGTAACTCCTATTTCTATGACAGTAGGTGCTAACAGAATCGTACCTGCTATCGCAATTCCACATCCTCTTGGAAATCCAGCTCTGGATAAAGATGAGGAAAAAGCACTCCGTCGTAAGATTGTTGAAAAAGCACTTGATGCTTTAACAACAGAAGTTGACGGACAGACAATTTTCGACTAGAGCATTTTAGTACGTTATTGACTATAAAGGAGAATAACAAAAATGAGCAAAATTTATGATGTTATTGTCCTGGGTGCAGGTCCTGCTGGTTT
>JBJEMB010000045.1:1430-4042 GCA_051879455.1 Lachnospiraceae bacterium | reverse complement strand
TGAGAGTTTTAGAAGTCCGAAAGGGCATCTGTCTTCACCTCCTTTCCAATGGCATCTGCCACTTATTGGTATCCAAAATATGTAAAAAACTCATATGTAACGCCACGACGCAAACTACACCTGCTTTTTATCTGAATCTTACTCAGGCAAAAATCCGCTCTGAAAAAATCAAGCCCATACTTTTTCTTCATATTCTGCTCTATCATATCTAATGCCCGCATGCTGATTTTTTCTTTCTTTTCCAAGAATAAAATCATCCTTAAATATTCCTGGTATGAAATGCCATCTGAACAATTTTTTCCATCATTTATACTGCCATTTTCCTTAAGTTTCATAAGACCGGAAAGAGACAACTGCCAGCTTTCCTCGGACTTTGCATAAGGAACTTTTTGACCTTTTAAAAGTACTCTAAGGTCCACAATCGATTCGCCATATGACCATGCCAGAAGAATCGCATGCTTTACTGCCTCCGACAGCGCAGGAACCGCAGCAAGTGAACAAAGTGTCAAGGCTAATGTCTCTGCTTGTGCACATTTGGCTGCACTGTTTATTAAAAAGAGAAAATTGGTTCCAAATCGAAATAACAGTATTTTTTTTGCGATAAATTCCAGATTTTCTCTGTCACTTCTTTTTCCGGCACAGATATATTCCAGTTCATAATCCAGAACTCCTGTTTTTTCATGATCTGTTTTTTTGTCTGATATACTATCCGTTGCTGCAAAAAAATGGGTCAGTAAATATTCACCAAACAGCAAATTAGACATCGTACCTGTATCCTTACTTTCATCTGTAAAGTCTCCATACCCTTGATTTTTCTCTCTTACAGACAGACTTTCATCTAAATTGAATGATTTCCCAGACACAGTCATTCCTTCCGGAACAATTAGATTCAGCAGAGGAGTCTGTTTTAAATCGTCCACATAACCAATCGGATTGTTTTCCTCTGGGAGTTTTTTTCCCTCATCCTGCAAAAGATCTTCCAGATTTCCCCTTTTTTCATTTTCTTCTTTACTGTATTGTTTAGAATCTTTTTCCTGCTTTTTCCACAGATCAGTCATAGATATTTTATTTTTCATCATATTCAACCCATATTTATGTTCCATATAGTACAAAATCTGCTCATAGAATGCTCTTGCATTATTGTCCGTGAGAAATTCTATTTTCTGAATATCGTGTTCCATTCCTCCTGCTCCAAAATAAGCAAGCCTTTTTTTTATGTAATCTTCAGAATACGTCCCTCTCTCATAAGAAGTCTCCAGCGCGAAAATATCATAATTTTCCAAAAGCTCCTTTTGATACTCTGCAAAAACGGATTCCAATGCTCTATTTACATCTGCTCTGCGGTAGTTTTTCGCCATATGAATTGATGCACTTTCCATAAGTCCGCCTACCATTGCCATAAGCAAAATAAAGATAAGGCTTAAAAATGCCGTCACTTCTCCTTTTTGCATGGATTAAATTCCCGAACTGTCACTGACAATCTTTTTAAAAATATTTTGCACCAGGCTGGTAAGCTGAGATTTAAAAATGATTACAAGCCCTATCAACACCACCAGAATTAATATCACTTCTACAACCCCCACTCCTCTTTTTTCACAAAAAATATCTGTCAGCCTGTTTTTCAAATACATGATTCTCCACATTCTGATTCCTCCTGCTCTTTTTGTTTTTCCTGCTACATCTGAACCGACATAAAAGCCGGAACCACAACAATCACCAGCACCTCTGCCAGCATAAGAAACATCGGAACCAACATTTTCGTTCCTGCTTCTTCTCCCAGTTTTTTTGCTCTGGACTTTCTTTCTTCAAAAGACACTTCTGCCTCCATTTTTAAAATCTGGCTTAAACCTTTTGTGCCTCTTCTTAAATTCTGTGAAAGCATAGCTCCAAGTTTTACATATTCCTGTAAATTGCATCTCTTTCCAAACCTTTCGTAGCTCTCTGCCTCTGTAATCCCACTATCCATCTCATTACAAGTCTGCTTCATTTCTTCATAAGCATAATGAATTCCCCAGTCCGTTTTTTCTGCTTCATAATCTGTTGCAATTTTTCTCCATGCTCTTTTTACTGTCATTCCTGCACCGATAAACAGTGTAAGTTTACTGATAATCTCTGGATAATCCACTTCCATCTGTGCCTTTCTCCTTGCCTCTTCCTGCTCCCGGTTCTGTTTTTCCAGTGCAGCGAAAAGTATTCCAATGAAGACTGCCATAAGTAAAATAACTCCTCCACGACTGTCCATTTTAGGATAATAAGATAATTGTTCTTCGTTAATCTGAGCAGGGAGCACCAAAAATTCTTTTGTCTGAGTTCTTTTATCCTCTGTTTTTATAAGATTCTTAATATCTGCAAGTTCCTGTTCTTCTTTGCTTAATGTCTTTGGGAAGATCATTGCATTACATTCATAAAGAGTCTGCTTTTTCGGGTCTTGAAGATATGTAATCGTTGCTTTTAACCGTACCAGTGTCCCTTCCGGTACAAGCTCAGTCTCCTGAAGTTCTCCATATATATTCATTACGTCATACCGGTCAAGTTCCCAGGAAATTTCCACTGGCAAGTCTGACAGTTCTGTGACCAGATTCATATCCGTTTCAATACAGTCCAGACTTTGA
>JBJEMB010000045.1:0-1330 GCA_051879455.1 Lachnospiraceae bacterium | reverse complement strand
GTCTGACAGTTCTGTGACCAGATTCATATCCGTTTCAATACAGTCCAGACTTTGATTTTCTCCGAGTATCTCTTTTTCTATCCGGGAAATACATCGCTGAAACATACTCTTTAATTCTTCTTGTGTATATGCTCTCTCGGAAATCTGCACTTCCAGTTCTGTACTTTTTTTCGTTCCATCCTTTTGTAATACAACTTCCAGCTCTTCTTTACGGCTTCCTTTTCCATAAGAGTTTCTGACAAGCCCTTCTGTTATTTCAGTTTTTGAATGTACAAAATCACCCAGAAGAACCAATCCTCCCACAGTGATCAAAAGTATCACTGTTAATGCCATCACACCTCGATTTTTACCATTTTTACACCAAGTGCGTATGCGCCCAGATAAATGCAAAGGCATAGACTCATCACCCCGATCCCCATAAGATTTCCATACAGACAAGACATAAACTCCGGAAAGCTTAGGACCATATAAGTAATCATTATGTAAGGAATTACTGACATGACCCGGAATTCATACTGCTTCGCCGCAAGTATTGTATCAATCTCCCTTTTTACTTCAATTTTGTCACCAATCTGTTTTGTAGTATTCTGTATAATTGCTATCATGTCTCCACCGCTGCGCTTTGCTGCTGCAAATACATTTGAAAAATTTCTCACATCCTCAAGTCTGACACGTTTTGCTAATTCTTCAAAAATCTGTTCTGTTGGGATGTGAATATAGACCTGCTGTACCATTAACCTTAATTCTGCACATATTCTTGCTTCCTTCGGATAAATGATCAATAATTCCTTTTGCGTCTGCCGTATGGCATTCTCAACGGAATATCCTGCATTTAGTGAAGACGCCATGCTTTGTATCATCTCTTTGAACTGTAATAAAAACTCCTCCTTTTTCTTTTGTATCATATTGGCTTTCAGACTGCGGTAATACCAGAGAAACACTGGCCACAACACACACACGGCCCATAAAGACCGATAATAAAGCCATGCTGTCAAAACGGTGACTCCCAGTGACTGACTAATCATCCGAAAAGTCTGCTTCCGGCTGATATCCTGCTGCCAGTAACTTTCCTGTATTTGAAAGCTTCTGAATTTTTTCCCAACATCCCTGAATCTTTCCATCTTTCTCACCCATCTCTCTATAAGCATAAATCGGATTCAGTACAACCTCTCCATCCCGATATTCCAGAACTTCCGTAACTGTCAGCACTTTTCTGCTCTTATCTCTGAGTCTTCCCAGATGAACGATCAGATCAATCCCTGATGCAATCTGCCTGCGGATTGCAAAAAGCGGAATTTCCATCCCCATTAACACCATGGTTTCTAACCGA
>JBJEMB010000044.1:9660-23979 GCA_051879455.1 Lachnospiraceae bacterium | reverse complement strand
CATCTTTATTGCCTTTTCTGATACAAACGAGAGTTAATTATCATGAAAGTTTACACTCATATTCTAAAACAATTATCACAGGAATACTTATTGCCATCCCATCTTTTTTCCAATCTCATCAGCCATCAAAAAACCCAGTACTGCCCCCAGATAATTAATATTTTTTGAAACAATTCCCATTACACAAATTACTATTGCGGCACTTCTTCCAACCCAAATTGCTCCATGTCCCCGGTTTCCATTTTTTCTGAATCTATGCAATAAATACTGAAACAATAAAGTAATCATGAAAAAGCCTATGGCATATAATATTAGTTCAAACATAAAAGTCCCTCAATAAATCTTTATCCAGCAGGTACCTATCTTGTCATTTGCTATACGTTTTACCCTTTTGTCTGTAATCCCCTTTTCAGAGAAAAAAACGCATATCTGATCATAAATCTTTTCTGCCACATCAGACGCAACATTTCTTCCTTCCATCCGGAAATAAAACTCTATATCTCCATCCTGAAGAGCTTTCTCTACATATGCAATCGCCTGGCTTTTCATCCAAAATGTTCTTTTGTTTACTTTAAAGTAATTATGCTGCATAGACGAACACGTCGGCAATTGTGTATCAGCTTTATGTTCTTTGATTATCAGCTGATCAGACAGATTAAAGTAATCATACGGAATCCTTTTGAAAGATGACCCAATGGCACCAATGTCCCATGTCACATCCAGATGATACGGTTGTCCGTCTATATTAACCATATTCCAGGCATGAGGAACTCTTTTTCCGTTTTTGACTGATTCGCCTGTTACTACAATACACTTTATATCGACTGCATTTAGTAAAACCTTCACTGCCTTTGCAATTCCTTCGCATTGTGCCCGGTGGTGTGCAAATACTCCAAAAATATTATGAGAAGCAATCATTCTCATCGGTTTTCTTCGATCAGCACCTTCATCATCATACGAAATATTCTGGCAGATCCAATCATGAATTTTTATTTCTTTTTCATAGTCTGTACCTGCAGTCAGATTAAGCTTCTCTGCCAGGCGGTTCACTTCTTTTTCTATTTTTTGATTATACTCTTTTACCTTTTCTTTTTGGAAAAAGTATTGTGGGCAAATAGCAAAGTGTCCAAACATATCACTGGCACAGCTGCAGGCAGACTGATTCAGATAATAAATCAGTGGATTATCCTTCGTCATTGCATCAAAGATCCGTTCAAATGCTTCTTGTGGAAAATCACCCCTGACAGGAATAGGGATAATATCCTGGTGAGCCATTACTCCATCATAAAATACACGATATACCGCCTGATCCTGCTTATTCAGTTGATGGTAATAATAGCGGTCTACGATCACCAGAACACCTTCTCTCTTTTCCTCTGCATTAGCTTTTATTCACAATCCAATTCGCTATTTTCTCATGAAGGCAGAAAGCTTTTTCAATATCTGCCGTCGCTGCATTCACAGCTGCATTTGCCCAAGTAGCTGCTTTTCAGCAGTCTTTATTACCATCTCACTTGAACATAACATCGCTGTAGTAAAGTTTTCGTTATTGCCAATATCCTCCAGACTAAGTTCCAGCTTCGACAAACGTTCTTCAATCAGGCATTTCCATTCATCCATTCGCTTCTGCGCTACATTTCCTTTAACACTATCCCATACAGCGGTTATAAGTGCACCGCCTACCGGGATAACACTCAATGCAGTCTTTGCCGCAACTTCAACAATTTCACCGGCGATAATTTCAGTAACTTTTTTATCATCCATCTGCATTGACGCCTCCTTCATTACAGGCTTACAGATTTCTTACGAATGCCAAATCCGATCTCCATTTTAAGATTGCATTAGCATATTTCGTTGCGCCATTTTCTTGTGCTAGTCTCATATTAACCAGGAAAGAAATATGATCAATAATTCTCTGTTTGCCATAATCATTTACAGCATTCTTAAGTATCGTTTGCCTCTGAGAGTCAGATTTACTTGTAGAATAGCCTCGTTCCCCTAAGAAAGATGCCGCATTCCAAGATTTTGATAATAGTTTTTCATCCTCTTCCTTGCTTACATCATTCACCAGCGGTTCGTCTACTGTATTTCCGTTATAAATCTTATCTACCTTAACCGTTCCATAAAACTGATTATTAATGTATATATCAGCTGTGATCTCAGGTAATGACTCTTTTGAAATCATATTATTAAAGCCCTGGCTTGCCTTTAAAAATGCCGATACATTAAATCCCGGTCTTAATGGTACACTTGAAGAAACTGCAGATACAACCGCTTCGCTCCATAATTCCTTTTTACTTTCATTGTAGAATATAGCCTTCACGCTAATACTCTTAGCAAGCACTTCTAATTGGTTCGTAATATCCAATCTGATAAATGGAGCATAGATAGTCTGATTTTTTTGCCAGTCATGCTCTCTTACAACGGAATAAAAATCCATACTATTCTTTTTAACGAAGTCATTTTCAAATTCCAAAGCGTCTTTTGTTAACGGATAATCATAAGATTTGAAACTGAATGTTCTATCTACTTCCACAATTCCATAGAATGAGTCGTTTATATAGATCTCAGCCACAATCTTCGGAAGGCCACTTTCACTAATCCGACTACGATAGCCCACAGATGATTTCAAAAAGGCAATTTTATGATAGCCTTGCTTCAATGGCGTATCACTGCTAGAAATTATGTTTTCTGACGTATGAGACCACAGATATTTATTGTTCAAATCATAGAATATAGCTTTTACACTGATATTCTTGGCAGGTGCTTCTTCTTGATTCACAATATCGATCTGAACACTTGGCCCATATAGATCATCAGAACGTCGCCCTGTCCAAATTGAAAACTGACCTCCTACGTTTTCCCAATGCTTTGCCTTTACGATCGGGTAAAAAGGTCTTTCATCAATTCTCACATATTCTTCATCTGCATCGTTTTCACGAATTTTAAGCTCTTGCTCGATCTTAGATGAATCGTAAGATTGCTTTATAGTTGTTTCACCATAATAAACATCGTTAATGAACACCTCTGCGACTATTACAGGAAGATTACTTTCATCAATTCTCCCCTTATAGCCTCTACTTGCTCTAATAAATGAGGTCTTCTTAAACCCTTTTTTAAGCGGTGTTTCTCCTGCACTTATCAGGGAATCTGTGATTTCTGACCAAGATACTTTGTTTACTTTATCCGTAAAAATAGCCTTTACTTTAATATTGTTTGCAGGTACCTCTTGCTGATTCATGATATCAATTTTCAAATAAGGCACATACAGATTCTGTGATTGGCTCCAACAGTTTGCCGTAATCAACGGATAAAAATCCATCTCATTCTTTCTTTCAAATGAACGAATAGTGGTGTCAATAGTCCCCATTTTAATCAGATCATGTCTTGACGAAGCATCATATGATCTTAATATTTCAACTTGTCCATATAAGACACCATTTACGAACACTTCTGCAGAAATCTTTGGCAATGAGGATGTATCTAATTGTGTAGAATAACCTTGAGATGCACTGACAAATGCTGTTTTCATAAATCCAGGCAACAATTTCTTACCAGACTGAACCACAGCGCTACTTGCTTCACCCCAAATTTTTGAATTCTCCAAATCATAGAATACAACCTTAACAGTAAGGCCCGATTTCACTTCTAATGTTTGATTCAGCACATCTATCTGTAAATATGGAACAAACAAATTATCATCTTTTTTCCATCGATTTTGTGTAACAATCAATCCATAGTCTCTCTCATCATAAATAGAGAACGAATACTTATCCATCTGCCCGGAAGACATAATTCGAGGATTATTTACAGATGCAATGTATGACTTAGCTATCTCAACGGTCCCATAATACTTATTGTCAACAAAAATTTGCGCTGTAATATCTGGTAAAGAGCTTTCTGAAATCTTGCTTTTATATCCATACTCACCCTTAAGAAAAGCAGACTTATTATATCCTGGCTGCAATGCCTGATTTGATCCAGTCACCACCCAATCAGAATCATCTCCCCATGTATCTTTTTTCCCTATATTAAAAAAAGAGGCCTTTACCTGCATCGAAGTAATCTTAACATTCGAGGTATTCGTAATCCTAAGGTTAATAGATGGTGAATAAATTGTTCCGTTCAACTTCCAAAAGGCAGCTTCCACATCCACCTTTATTCTACTATCATATTCAACCGGCAAAAAACTACCAGAAAACTCTTTTATCTTTGGATACTCACTTCTGTTTTCTTCATATGTAATAGTATTATCAACATCATCACTCTCGGCTAAAGACAAACCGTACTCTTTGATTTTTGCCAGAACTTCTTCCAAACTTTTTCTACCTAGATTTCTGACCTTCATCATGTCCTCAGGTGTCTTTTTACAAATATCCCCAAGGGTTTTGATGCCTGCTCGAGTTAAGCAATTATAGGTTCTTACGCTAAACTCTAACTCTTCAATTGGCATATCCGTAACTGTTTCCCCAGTCACTTCTCCTGTATCATCATTTTCTTCATCAGATTCTTTGAGTGACAGCCCCAAGTCTTTTAATTTCGAAAGTATTTCCTCCAGGCTTTTTCTACCCAGATTTCTTACTTTCGACATGTCCTCCAAGGTCATGTCACATAAATCACCTATTGTATTAATTCCCGCACGCTTCAAACAATTATATGAACGAACACTAAATTCCACTTCATTAATATTCAGATTCAAAGGATTATTATCCGAATCAAAATCTTCGCCCTCGCTATCTGACCAATCAATATCATCGTCGATAATCACATCTTTCTTATAATCTTCGATGCTTTCAACAGAAAATTTTTCATTATCTACATTACAGGACAGGATAACAACCTTACTATTCGCCAGTTCATTATCATCTTCATCATCGATTTCAACCAAAAATTTAATTCTTCTGATGTCTTCGTAATTGATACCATCAACATTATCAATTTCTTGTTCCAGATAATCACTGTCATAGTCAGCCACACTGCCGATACAAGAAAATTGCTTATGTTGTGTGCCATTGATACATAAATCCTTGATCCAAATCTTATACGATGCTTCAGAGCTGTTACTAGCCCAAATACTAATCGTAATAGTTTCAGAGTATTCATCAAATTCAAGCCCACAAAAATCAACAGTTACCTCTATCTCTCCATTATCATGAAAAATAGTGATATCTTCGAATTCGTTCTCCTCTTCTTCTGGCTCATCTTCTTCAGCAAAATATTCATCTATAACCGCGCGAATCTCTGTGACTCCCTTTTCGTTCAGATTTCTGATGCTCAGGAGTTCTTCATCTGTCACATTCTCTAAGTCCTCTATATCTTCATATCCAGCAGTGAGCAAACACATTTTTGCTCTGGCAGATATGGTAAGTTCTCTAATCTTCATGGGCTAAGTATCTCCCTAATCGTCAATTTCCTCGTAGTTCTGTTCTTCATCAACTGCAAATTTGTAAGCAGCAAGAATATCTCTGATTCCTTTATCCGGATTCTGACGTTTAACATCCAAAATCTGAATAAAATCACGGATCATTGTTCGTGGCGTAATAAAAGTAGTCTCCCTTTTCAAATATGCAAGCTTAACGAAATCGATCATCTCATCCTCCGTAATGACTTTTTCATACTCATTCAACTGAGCATGTATTTCAGCAAGTTTCTCCAAGAGTACATACATTTCTTCTCTCGTCAGCGGAAGTACCTTTATAATCGGAGTCATCATATTCACGATGCTTGAATCCTGGTATGAACCAGTAGATAAACGCGAACGCATTGCTTCATAACTGAAAATACCTTTTTTCTTATCATAGATGCTCTTTGGTATACCACCCATGATAATTCCCAGGTTTTCTGCCTTGCCCTGAAGCGCTGCATTATACATCATCAAGATTTTTTCATAGTTATTCTGGCGAGTAATACCATTTGCTGCATTACAAATATAAGCAAGCTCATCGATCAGAACAATAAATCCCTTATATCCCGCAAGGACAAAGAACTGTGCCCACAGAACGATATAATCAAACCAGTTTTCATCCTGCACTGTTGCATTGATGCCCAGTTCCTTTTTTGCTTCCTGATTGGTTTTGAATTCGCCACGGAACCACCGGAGAACATTTTCCTGTCCGGTTATTTTTTCACTCATATCAGAAGTTCTACTGGCCTTCCAGAACAGGCGCAATCCCATAGTAAATTCATAGCCATATGCAAGAGACTGCAGCTTTGCACAATCTTCTAGCATGAGCGTTTCTGCAATTCGTTCAATATTTGTCTCTCCAAACGGATTCTGATACATCTGAATGGCAGCACGGGCAAACATATTATTAACCCAGGATTCCAGTACTTTTGCTAACGCTCTTCCGGACTGATTTGTCTTATTGGATACGTTCGCCATCAGTTCACGGTATGTTGCCAATCCTTTTTTCTTTGTAGAATTGCCAATCAAGGCCCTATCTGGAGACAGATCCGCCTCTGCCACAATAAAATCATTCTTTACACAGTACTCTTTGATTGTCTGAAGCAGAAATGTTTTTCCACTACCATAATCACCTACCACAAAACGGAATGTAGCTCCACCATCCTGGATAATCTCTGTATCACGAAGAAGAGAGTCTATTTCTTTCTCTCTTCCAACTGCAATATACCCCAAACCCTCTCGAGGGACAGTACCGCCCCCGAGAGAGTTCATGATGTTTCTATATGTTTTTTTAGGTATACGTTTTTCCATATCAAAACACCCCTACAGGTTTACGCATAGTCTTTTGGCTTACCGCAAACCTTACATTTCTTATTAAATAATCCGATAAATGCGCCACCACAATACTGGCAGACATTCTTCTGTTTATATCGTATTTTCTGCTGTTCAGCCTCCTGCAAAGCCTTCTCTTCCTCTACTCTTCTTTGCTCTTCAAGCTGACGAGCTTCTTCTGCCTTACGCAGTTCTTCTTGCCTGCGGGCATCATCTGCTTTACGCTGCTCTTCCTGCTGACGAGATTTTTCTTCTGCCTTGCGCAGTTCTTTTTCCAACTGAGTCCTGAGTTCTGCTTCAGCTCTTCTAAGTTCTGCCTCTTTTTCCCTTTCAGCTTCGAGCTGCTGACGAGCAGTTTCTGCCTTGCGAAGTTCTTCTTCTAAACGAAGTCTCTGTTCTTCAGCTGCTTTTCGCTGTGCTTCTTCCTGCTGGCGACGTGTTTCTGCTTCTTTGAGCCGCAATTCTTCTATACGTTTCTGCTCCTCTGCTGCTTTTGCTCTTCGAGCCTCTTCAGCCAATCGAGTTTCCTCTGCAGCACGTCTTTCTTCTACAAGTTTTTGACGCTCTTCTTCAGATTTCTTTAACTCATCCGCTAAGCGAATGCGCTGTTCCTCCTCAGCCTTTCTCCTAGATTCTGCATCTGCACGAAGTTTTTCCAAACGTTCTTCTTCGGCTCGCTTTTGCTCCTCTGCTGCTTTTGCTCGCTCTGCTTCTTCAACAACACGACGTTCCTCTGTAGCACGTTGCTCTGCCTCCAGACGTTGACGTTCTGACTCAGACTTCTTCAATTCGTCCTCCAGCTTCTTTCTTTGCGCTTCGGCAAGTTCCGCTCTCTTAGAATCTGCTTCGGATCTGCTTTCTTCAACAAAGCGACGTTCTTCTTCAAGTCTCTGGCGCTCTGCTTCGGATTTCTTCAACTCATCGGCCAGCCGAGCACTTCTTTCCTCAGCAAGACGACGCTGTTCTTCAATGATCAGATCAGCTTTGTTCTTGTCATAGTAAGCATCATGCTGTTCTTTCAGTTCATCGAGATAATCTTCCTCAACATAAGGCAGCATCTCATCCGTATTGATAATGGTTTCTTCATAAAAATGAAGCGCTTTTTCATTAATACACTCCAGAATCGTTTTGTAATTCGGGAACGGTGAAACAAGCTTCACAAACTCAGTAACACTTTCCGGCTGATCTGCTACTAAAACGTCCAGAACTCTTCTTTCGTCACTATCTAATGTCGTATAGAAGTTTTCCGGTGCTGTCTGAATTATCGGCTGCTGTACCTGTACACCTGCACCAGCCGTCGTTTCAACTTCTTCCGGCAGTTCTTCCCATTCCTCTCGGGCAACCAGCTTCTCTTGATTCTTACGAAGAATATTACGAATCCGCGCAAACTGATGAAAATCAAGAGTAAGATCATCCAGTGTAAGTTCCTCGATTGATTTCGTATCGTTGATACTGCTCTCTTTGATTTCTGAAGGACGGTTTACTCTCTTTACAAACTGGTATTCTTTATAGTCGAACGTTGTATTTTTGAAGCATTCTTTGAAGAGATTAATCATGATACCGTTTGCAGTAGTAAAGAATATCTGAGTATTCTGCTCTGCCATAGATTTCAGAATATCCAGCACGTTCAATACCTGTGTATCATCCATAGTGGCAAGCGGCTCATCCAAAAGCAAAAACTGTGGCGCATCCGGCGCTGCCATATGTAATGCAAACATTACTGCCATAGCGATGGTGGATCTCTGACCAGTACTCATCTCATAAGTTCTTACTTCCTGATTATTCAGGCCTCGAACCGCATAGATACCCTTATCGTCGATATCCAGCTTTTCAAATTCTCCTGAATGATGCATCCACTTGAAGAATTTGCTGATCTGCTGAATATTACTGCGAATTCCCTTTTCTACGAAAGAACTGAGGGAAGGCATCTTTTCAAAAGCCTGTACTGCTCTCGCACAGCGCTCAACCATAGGCTCAACTCTCTTGATTGTTGCCTTGTATTCAGCTAACATCTGGCGTTCCAAAGCAATTGAGTTCTGAGCTTCCAAACGTTCTACTTCTAATTCACACTTGTCATATACCGCATGATACTTTAATACCCATTCGCCGAGTACACCTGTAGCCGGCAATTCAAATTTTGTCTTCAAGGTTTCAAGTGCCTGCTCGATGGCACGGTTAATATCCATATCAAGAGCTTCCAGCTGTGATTCCAGACTATGGATCTCACTTCTGAGAAGTTCTTCCCTCTGCTCATTCTGCTGAATCTTTTTCTGGTGATCTACGATAGCACTTTCAGATAATGCCAGTTCCTGCTGAATTTTCTGCAATCTGCTCTGCAGAAATTCTGCGTAGGTACCCTTTCCATTTTTCTTATACTCTAAATATGTAGAATCCGTGCTGGTATATTCCTTACATGCATTAATATTTCGGATAGAGAATCCTTGGTTATCAAGAGCTGTTTGCTGCTCAACAATCTCTTCTTTTCTTTTCTCCTTTTCAGTCTTTGAAGTAACATATTCATACAGCTTTTTATAATCTGAGCCACATTTTCCTACTATTGGAACAACGTCTTCCAGTTTCAACAGTTCCTTCTTTGCTCTATCGATTAGCTTTTGACGATCCAAAATCTTCTCCAGCTCCATAATGCGTCTGCTGAGTTCCTGAATCTCAGTAATCAAAGCATCCATTTTGTCATCAACTACTACCGCATTGTCGATGATATCAATCAACTGCTGAGTAGTATCATACTCATGACCGCAAAGAGGACACTTTGCATCGGTCATGAGAGTTTTGCCAATTTTTCTAAGTTCAATCGCTTGTTGTTCTTTTTCCCCGAAAGCCTTTTTCTCTTCGTTATATTTATTCTCAACCTGACGTCTTCTTGCCTTGGCCGCTTCTAGCTCCGCCTCATAGCGTTGCTTCTCAGCCTCGGATAATCCCTGGTGATCATCCAATTTCAGAAAATTGATGATGGCAGGTCTCTGTTCAATTTTTGAAATATGATACAGTTCACGCTCAATCTGGGTCAGCTCGTCCAAAAGATTATTTACCAGTTTAATAGTCTCTTCATGACTAAGTACGTTCTGAACGATTGTCCAATTGCGAATATCAGTATTAACACGATCCAGCCTCTGCTGAATACCTGTCTGTTTTTCTCTTTCATCAAATACTTTCTTCTTGATGGTTCCGTTTTCTTCAGTAAGTCTAGTTATTTCCTCTGATTTATTTTTACGCCGTCTGGTATATAGAAGATTGTTCTTCTTTTCCTCAGCCACCTGTGCTGCAATCACCTTAAACGTCATTCTTTCCAAATTGTGTGCAGAAAGAATGTCCACATACTTGCGAATTGCCTTCATTTCTTCAAGAATCTTCGGATATCTATCACTTGATCCTTTTGGAAGACGGGCACGCCCAATAAGTCTCAGCGCAGTAATTCCAGTCTCAATTTCTTCAGACTTAGAGCTATCTGTCTTATGTGCAAGACTTTCTTCATAGTATTGAGCCATACTTCTTGCATCACTAAGCTCACTTCTTAATTCTGTATATCGATCATTAAAGGCTTTCTTAAATCTTTGCCACTTCTTCTCATGATCAACGACCGTTTCACCGAACATGAGATTTCCAAACATAGAGGCAAAGCTGTCTTCACTATTATCAGACTCATGAATAAACTTATAAGCTGCTTCTGAGTCAAATGCATTGAAACGGTTAAAGTTTTCATTCAGATTGGATTTAGTTCTCCCAATCGGAACACCATACCATACACGCTCAATTTCTTTATTATTTTTTTTAGAGAAGCCAGGTGTAAATGTATGCACTCCCGCTTCTGTATCGTATACATGTAATTTAGGAAAACTATCAGTAGGAAGCTTTACCTTGAAGTCCTTTACACGACGGACTTCCGCTGTAAGTGCATACTCAATTGCTTCAAGAACGGATGTTTTTCCAGATCCATTAGCTCCATAAAAAAGGTTAATCTGACCAAAGGTCATCGTTTTCTTGTCAAAACAAAAATCTCTGAACCCAGTAGTCTCTAATGATTTCACCCACTTAATCTGTGGTACTTTAGAATGCTTCATCGTAGAATAATCATCGTCATGAACATAATCCGCATCAAAGCGCTGTCCACCCAGATAATTGTCTACCTTCTTTGCGGAATATGGTTCAGTCAGACATGCAGTCAGATGTTCTTCTCTTAAAATACGATCCCACTCCTGAACAGGAGAAGCTGCACTAATCTCATCACTGGAAGTTTTTACAATACCATTGATAAAGGTGATCGTCTCATCCTCAGAAAATACATATTTTCTGCCGTAAGTCTTATTACTCTCAATAACCTGAATCGGAATATTGTCAGAATTATCATCCAGAATGTATACGATATATACCATAGCCTTGCTGTTATCCTGGCGGATATCTTCACGGTACAATTCTCTCTGGAAATTGCTCCATTCCTCTTCATTATCAATAATGTCACGAATATGAGTATCCTTCTGGTAAACGATGATGTACTTCTCATCACTGTATTTAGCTTCACAGAAATGGCATTCGAAACCATGAATATCTACGCTCTGGAGCTCACGAATACCAGTTTTCTCTACAATACGAGCAAATCCCTCTGTTTCGTCTTCTTCACGCACAGTATTTACATGTTCTCTGCGGATATTACCCATAGCTTCCACTGCGTCCATGTACTCTTCCTGTGTTCCTTCATCAAAAAATGTATTGGTTTTGCTAACATCAATCAGCTCATCCAAAACATCTAATTCAACATCAGCGTCCCAGCCCATATCATCCAAATGCTTTTCATACAGAGATTCAACGAATTCATCGTATCCATCTTGGTCATACAGAACCTTCATGGAGTTGACATAGCTGTCCTTGATATGCAATTTATAAGAAAGTGCATGAAAAAAGGCTGCATTAAGGAGAACCAAGTAATTAGAATACGAATTGCTCTGATTCGAATGGTTCTTGGTCATACTTGCACAGCACATAAAAATGGTTTCATACACGATTATTGTGACACGGCTATCTCCGAGTCTATCCATCAACTTACAGGAAAGAGGAACGTATACTTCATCATCTGCAAACATAGCAAGCTTTTCTAAAGTATCATCCATGTAAGAAAGTTCAAACTGCTCCTGCAGCGCATTTACAATCACAGCCTTCTGCTGTGCATTCATCTTAGAATAATAATATGCCATGATGTTTATCACATCATATTCCACGATACTATCAAACTCCGCACGGGTGAAACCAAACAATTGACGTGAATACTCCTGCAACATTTTGGTTACGACCTGATCAGCCATTTTACTAGCGTCTTTTCCTTTTCCAGAAACGCAGTATTCCATATATCAAATCTCCCTTCATCGTAACGTTATCCGGCAGGTATTCATGTTATCATTTACATTTTTGAAACATAAATTTTTTCTTCTGATTCAAGTAGTATCTGATCTGCAAAATCAGTCATTTCATCGGCAATCTTTGCAGCATTTTGCCCTCCTGCCAACCGGAAATATGCATCCGATTACCCTTTTTTCTGCTTGCTTATATAGCTTTTCAACATGATCTTTGTTAACTGATTCAGATAATAAATCAGCGGATTATCTTTTGTCATAGCATCAAAGTTCCGTTCAAATGCCTCTTAGGGAAAATCACCCCTGACAGGAATAGGAATAATGTTCTGGTGTGCCATTACCCCATCATAAAATGCTCGATAAACTGCCTGATCCTGCTTATTCAGTTGATGGTAATAATAGCGGTCTACGATCACCAGAACACCCTCTCTCTTTTCCTCTGCATTAGCTTTTATTCGCAATCCACTTCGCTATTTTCTCATGAAGGCAAACAGCTTTACTGTTCGCCTTCAAAATATGCCATAATCACTGTAATATCATCGCCACAGCCCAATTCACTGGTCTCTGTCAGCCATTTCTTTAAATTAGCCTGGACCGTCTCAGCTCCATGCTCCCGTATCATTCCAAAATAATCGCTGCATGTTTTCTGAAATTCCACATCTGATGTGTAGCTATTAGCAAAACCATCTGTAGATAACATATACATACATGATTCTTCATCTTCACCATCTCTTCGCCGGATGGAAGCCACCGCTTTTCGCCAGGCATCCGGTTTGGACAGAGAATGTGTCTCAGTGCCCAAAAACTTTTCCGGCTCTACTAAGGCAAACACACCATCTTTCGTAACCAGATTGATGTCACCGTCTCCAATCTGGAAAGAAAAAACAAAAATATTCGTAATAAGCATTCCCAGCAAAGTGGTACCATAAAGAGAAAACACTGATGACCATTTAATATTCCCATCATCATCCAGCATCCCCTCTTCTTTATTTTTATAATAGGACTGCTTTACTCTTGCCTGCCATTCTTCGCAGATATCCTGTGCAAAACGCATATCCCCTTCCCGATTCAGGAAAGTAATCAGGTTCGACAGACCATTCTCATCCGAACCGTAACTTTGCAGGTAATTTTTCATCACTTCACAGAATGTGTTTACGGCAATAGTAGATCCTCTGTCACTTCGGGGACATTTCTCACTTCCGTGTCCGTCTGCTACAGCAATGATTACAATATCATCGGATATCTCTACAATCTTTTTGCTGTCCTGGCATGGCAATCCGTTTCTCTGGTGGGTAGCACCTTTGACAATACCGTCACATAAATAGCGCTTCATCCAATTTCCTCCTTACCCTTACCAAACAGCTCCCTCATCAAAATCATCCGGATTCGGGATATTACTCATATCAAGTACTAACGGTGCCCCATTATTTGCCGGTGCAAATGGATCATCGGCAGGTACAGAAGCAGCCGCAGACGGTGTGGATGCTGCAGGCGCAGATACCGGAATGGAATTCATTGGTTTACTGGAAGGAGCAGACACCATGGATGCTGTGGTAGATGCCCATTTAATCATCTTTGCAAGTGCAGTCGCATTATTTGCCTGCAGAACCAGCTCTTTATTTCCGGTAAACTCAATCAGGACATCATCGTCCGCATCCTGTCCGATGGAAATAGCAATCTTGACTGCTTTCCGAAACCAGGGCATACCTTTTAATTTATCCAAGCTCTTCTTATAATCATCCGTTGGCTGACCATCCGAAAGAAGCACAATTACCGGCGGCAATGCTCTTGCTGGCATTGGTGGAATTGACAGCTGTGCAGCAAGCAGGTCAAATGCCTTGCCAAGCTCTGTCAGCCCATTTGCTTCCATGTCCTCCCAGCTATAATTCTCTACCGGCACTGGACTGGTGGTAATCCAGCTTGCACCAGACGAAAACTGAAGTGCCCGAATCAACAGCTGTGCATTCGGGTTATTATCTGCTGAATTTCTCATTTCCGGGATGCATTCCTGGATTGTATTATTCACAATTCCTATTTTTTCTCCATACATGGATCCTGAACAGTCCACTACCCAAAAGAAATGTATTGGCCTTGTTGCCAGTTCTCCACCTGGTCTCTGTAATTCCTGCATAATTTTATCCTCCTTCGTCGATCCTTATCTAAACTCACCCGTTGTCTGCGGGAAAATAATTTTTACACCTTTTGCAATGCCTGCCGTCC
>JBJEMB010000044.1:0-9560 GCA_051879455.1 Lachnospiraceae bacterium | reverse complement strand
TCACCCGTTGTCTGCGGGAAAATAATTTTTACACCTTTTGCAATGCCTGCCGTCCGTCCGGGTTCCACTGGAATCTGTGTCCCATCCGCCTTCTGATAGGTCCAGTTCACTTTATCTTCGTTCCGGATACCCCAAAGGGCTGGATTCTTCGGATTCTGTACCACACTACCCACTACCGTATCCATATCAAAATCCTCGTACACATGATGGTGCAATAATTTTGTATCCTGATGCAGCAATACATGATTCTTTCCAATCATCAATTTCTTCGGTACCGGAACCGCATTCTGACAATTCCAGCAGATATGGGCTGCACCTTTGGCTTCCAGATCCTCATCATAAAAGAGCTGTGCCCCACAGGAGCAACGAAGCATTCCGCTCATCATATTGGCAAACAGTGTCATCCACTCCGGTTCCGTAATACGCTTGCTTGGCTCATTTAAACCTACGGTAAAAGCTTTTGTGAACATCTGACGGAGCTTTTCCGGATATAATGGCCAATAAATATTGGCATTATCATGAATCCCTTTCACCGGTCTATTGGACTTATTATCAGGATCGAAAATAAACACCGGATCTGTTCCATACAGCTTCACTCTGGCAGCCATATCCATACATTTGATGCTGGCTTCCAGTTTTCCTTCCAAGGGATGATTAACCATAAAAA
This sequence comes from Lachnospiraceae bacterium, assembly GCA_051879455.1. Classification (GTDB taxonomy): domain Bacteria; phylum Bacillota; class Clostridia; order Lachnospirales; family Lachnospiraceae; genus MD308. The sequence continues at coordinate 8,893 of JBJEMB010000044.1, read as the reverse complement.
GGTAAAACAGCAATACAGACAAAGAGTACCGATCCGTATCCTTCGATGGTCTTTTCTCTCCCCTGACAATTTCCGGAGCCATAAAACCAGGTGTACCAAGTACTCCGCCCGGCTTGCTGTTATCGAAAGAAACATTGTCATTATCACAAATCAGCACATCACCATTATCCGGATTGAAAAATAGATTCCCAAAGGAAATATCCTGGTATTTTGCTCCCATAGCGTGTAATTTCTGGTACCCTCTGGTCAGATTAAACGCCGTTCTGCAAAGTGTATAGAAAGATGGATTGACCCTCTTCTTCATCAGATCCACAATACTCTTATAATTCTTTGGCCTGAGAGGCATGATATATCCAAACAGTTCTCCCTGTGCCGGAACAATCATTTCCATTGGCCACAGAAAGCACGGATCCGGAGAACCTTTTGCAACGATGGTTTCCAGGATTTTCTTCTGTCTGGCTGTGGCACTTCCTTTGAAATACCATTTCAGTGCATAATGGCTGCCACCACATTTCACATCATACACTTCCCCCTGACCGCCAGCCCCCAGAAGGCTTACAATTTCATATTTATTCCCACATTCTGATGTGAGGATGGTTCCATTTTTTAACTGTCCTTCCATTACGGTATCTGCCTCCTCTGCTTTATCAACTGTAATGCCTGATACAATACATTTCCGTCTGCAACTACCAGGCAATAGCTTTTATTTCCAAATTGCATCTCACAGGCATTACTGTATGGTGTAATTGCTGTGAGATAACGATATGTCTTATCAAATCCCCATTCCTTTGCCTGAAATACGATCCTCCGGTTGGTTATGTACAGGATTCCCCGGTGCTGCACCAGCTCTGTATGTTCAATGGTTTTTCCCTGACCGGAACTCCACCTTGTCCCTTTAAACAATCCAGGACTGCTGTGCCCATAATGGCGATACTGCTTCACCGTCTTTTCTTCCAGATTGACCGCTTTGTCAATAAAGTGAATCTTTTCACCACGTTTCAGGAACAACTGATCTGTATTCAGGATTGGAAGTCTTCCGGACATGATCTCGTTCTTTGCCGCTGCCGGAAGAATAGATGTAACTGTCGGAATCTGATTTTTATTTCCAAACAGGGCATCGAAAAATCCCATACACCTCACCTCTTTCCTCTTATCCTACCGCCTGTTTTATCTTGCATGGTCGCATCACAGGCGACATCTTACACAAGCTGATACTTGATCTTATTTTTTCTTGCGTATTCCTCTGCATAGGAACCAAAGGAACATTGAATAATAAACTGCTTATCCGTATTAGAAAAAGCGTCTTGTCCAATACTTTTCACACTATCCGGAATGATAATAAAATCCAAAGATCCACACCCAAAGAACGCTCTCTCACCTATAGAATGTAAATTCTCATGTAGTACAACTCTTTTTAATGCGGTACACTCTTCAAACATTCTCTTAGGAACCTTATTCATATTTTCAGGTATTGCAATCTGCTCCAGATCACTGCAGCCAGATAATACACCATCGCCTATCCAATATACACTTTTGGGAATCTTAAGTGTTTTTAACCCAGTTCGTTTGAATGCATTCTCCCCTATTCTTTCCAACATCATTGGTAGGGACACTGATTTTAAACTGCTACAATTCTCAAAGGCAGAATCGCCAATTTCCTTCATACTCATAGGCAATACCACCTGATGCAAACAGTCGCAATCCTCAAATGCGCCTTTCCCAATGTAGCCGATTCCTTCCGTCAGAATTGCTTCTTCTGTCTTACTATTCTTAAAACTGCCCTCTGCGATTTCTATCACCGGTGTATTTCCCGATTTGTTCTGAAAAATAATAGTCGTGCTTTTACTTCCAGAAAACCCTGTCACAGCCAACCCGCTTCCCTGCAGGCTTTTCTTATATGTAAACAAATCGCCATATGATTTCCCCGATGAACATTTCTCATCTTGAATAGCAGGCCCGCTTCCTTGTTTCTGCAATGTGATCTCACAAGTTCTGCCTAATACTTTATTTCCATAACAAACGCACCATACAGATACAATCCAGTCTGCATTTACACGGCTCATTCCAAAATCATCCATTAACTGCTTCACATAACGGAAGGCGAATGTATTATTGATTCTTAATGTATTCTGTATATCCTGGGCAATCCCCATATTATATGCCATCAACAATAGATTGACATTCTTTGCCTGGTCAGGAAATAAATCTTTTACCAAAGCCGTAAATCTCTTCTTATCATTCAAAGACTCTTCGTGATTCCGAAGCATCTCCTCAAAATCCTGTTCAAAAATAACTACTCACCTTCTTTTCATTTTTTATTCTTACTCCACGCCTAATGCTTTATATACCGCTTCCTCTGGAGAAGAATAGAAGATTAAACTGAACGCACCAACAAGATCCGAAGGTACAGTTCCCAGATCTGCAGCTGATGTAATCGGCAGTAACACCTTCTTTGCACCACTATCCAGGCATACTTGCAGAGTACTTGCCAATTCATCTACCTTAATCAAAGTACCTCCGATACTGATTTCTCCCAGTACAGCAAGACTGTTTAATGGCGTCCTTCCAAGTGCTGCCGAACATATCGCAATTAAAGTAGGCAGTGCCAGATTACTTGTCATTCCAATTCCCTGCATATCCTGATAATTGATAATATAGTCTTTTGTCGTTGTACTGATCTGACCAGAAATACGTCCTCCATTGGCTTTCAGATAATTAAACGCAGTATTCGTTGCTTCCTTCTGCTCTTTTCCCGAGCCGATACCCGTGCAAGTCAGTTTTCCGTTGCCAGGCATCATTTGTGTTTCCAACCTATAACATCCGATCATGCCTGTCTTTGATTTTGACACCGTATATAAGCATCCCGGTTTACCCATACCTTCTGGGATCAGTTTTCCGCCACCCTGCTCTGGAACTGATACATAATGCTCTTCAAAGCTATCGTTATCAGTATAAGAGAAGTTTACATCATAGAATTCCATACCACCGATTTTCTTTAACTGCTCTTTTACTCTGCGACGCAGCTCCAGAGAAATCTCAACAATCTCACGGACTTCTTCTTTACTTACTTCTCCATCCGGATATAGCAGCTTAGTGAAACCTGAAACCATTTTACGGACAGCAATCGTATCACGCTGATTCAAGTTATTTCCAAGGCGGAAATACTTGTCCATGATATCACTATAGTTGTCTTTCCGAAGTTCCCGCATAAACTCTGACAAATAATCAGTAATAAAACCATAATCATTGGTAAAAGAATCCGGTCTGTATTTCGGAATCTCCCATCCAGGAATGTAACAGTGCATACGATCTAAAAATGCAGTGTCTGTGCCCATTTCCGGTGGGAACGGATCAAACAAACTGGAGGTCTTTAAAAGTGTCTCTACACTCTGGTTAATATTTCCAACAAAAACCATAGAAGCTTTCGCCTGGATCTCTGCTTTACCACGGGAGAATGCTCCAGATGCCATATATCCCTTCATAATCTGGATACCATCTTTATCTTTAAACTTGATTCCTGCAACCTCATCAAAAGCGACACAGTCCCACATACCTACAAGACCCACTGTATGGTTGGACATATTGTAGAAAAGATTTGCCACAGTCGTCTGTCCGCCTGCAACCAGAATACTGTTCGGAGAAATCTGCTCATATATGTATGATTTACCGGTAGAACGAGGTCCCAATTCGCAGAGGTTGAAGTTATTCTCTACCAATGGAATCATACGGGCAATCAGTAGCCATTTAGCTCTTTCACTAAATTTATCCGGCTCCAGTCCTGTGGAACGAAGAAGTACATCCATCCACTCTTCTTTGGTGAATGCTTTTCTTCCATTCTTGACTTCATCCATATCCACATGGGGCATCTGAATCGGAGTCAACTTCCGAATACGGATTGGCTGCGTATTTTTCTTATCCTCTTCAATGAACTCATATTCCAGCTGTAGAATGCACCAGATACCACCACAGAGTAATCTGTCATAATCTTTCACATAATCCGGATGAATCGGAATCCCTTTCGCTCCCAGATTGGAGAATGTAGCTTCATAGCGATCTTCTTTTGTATTCAGCACCACTGTAATACGATCAATGACCGTATAGCTTCCTCTTTCACGCAAAAGAGAGAGAATCTTCTGTGCCTCATCCGGACGCACATAATTATCTCTCAGAATACGCTTTACGTTTTCTACTCCTTCTTCAATGATCTCTTCATCATCAGAATTGCAGTACTGTCCAAGCAAGTATTCCAGTACATAGACCGGAACGTTCGCTCCCTCACGGATAGATTTAGTTAAATCTTTCCGCACAATACGGCCATCATAGTATTGACGAAGCTTTTGCTTTATTTCTTCTCTCTTGTCCTCTGTTCTATTTTCTAAATTTTCTCTATACTCGTCCATATTTAACCTTCTCCCAACTTGTAATAGATTCTAATGCATCTTCCAGTTTAGACATAGCGTACTTATCAGCTTCTTTTTCACTTGCTATTTTTCTATATTTCAAAAATGATTCTTCCGTATTTTTTCCTGTATTTTCTTTATAAAACATTTTACGTTCAATCGAATCATTTTCTTCGTATTCCTGCGGCGAATAGTTATTATCACAAAAATATTTCCAGTGTCCAACCTCATGTAATATAGAAAATGCAATATACGTTAATTCTTTTCCATATTTTCTCGTAATATCCTCCGAAAACATTTTCATCATATATTTCAGTTTATCCTGATTAAATTTTTCATCGTGCTTATAGATTTCGTTAATATCAGCATCAGGAAAGTTAACCGCTATATAAGGATTTGAAACTGAGAGAGATTTGTCAATTTCAAATTCAAATAAATTAGGTACATCATCTCTACTTAAATTACATCTATATAAGTTAATATTGCATTGATATCCTCTTGGTGATTTCCAAAGCTTTGTATTACCATGAAATAATATATCTACAATTTCACGAGTAGTCATATTTTTTCCCCCTAAAACCCAAAATCATCCACAAACGCAATATCAATCATAAATTCATACTGCTGCAGAATATTCTTCTCATCGTTCGCATCTGCCAGTACCAGATAATACTTGTCACCATACTTATACTCTCTGGATTTTAATGTAAACTTCTCATGGAATGTTCGCTTTTCTGGTGAATCTTCACGACTGTTGGCAACTATTGGAACGTCAAAAGATATCTTTTCTCCACCTTCAGTTGTAAAATATGCCACCAGACTCCTTGCCTTCATTGTATCTGTCACTTTCTCTGTCTGAATAAAATCAAAGTAAGTGATCAGATTTGTTACCTTCCGATTCACTGTTGTCAAGATAACATCCACATAGTCATATGCCACTGCTCTGGTATTCGTTGTAAGCTCAATTACTGGTATCAGCATCTCCTGCAGAGAAGACCCTCCATGAACATAGTTCTGTCCGCCACCAGCCACTTTAAAGATATCTGCGCCAATCGGGGTCGTCACATATAACTGATTCATATACGCCATCATTCTTAACTTCATTCCCGGTTCGTTTACTTTCTGTGTAGTAAGCAGGAATCGTTTATTGGAATATGTGCAAATCTCCCGGTCATAGGATACTTTATCAAACTCCTGCAGTTTGTCTCTCTTATAAAGGAATCCATGATCTGCAGTGATAAAAAACTTCTGTGCTGATATATAGCTGGTCAGTTTCTTGATTAGCTTATGAATTTCTTCGATTGCCTCAGAGCAGGCAGTAAATACTTCATTCTCACTGGCAGGCTTATCCCCACGCGCATCCACCTGATTATGATAAATATATACAATATTCTTTTTCTGCAATAACTCACGGATCTTCTCCTTATTGGCACTTGCCACTTCGTCAAAAGATAATGCCACATTGTTTTCATTCTGTGCCTTTAAAATTTTATCTCTAGAAGCCAGATCATCACAATTCTGTCCATCTACCGTTACATTCAACTTTTCGTCTACCTGCAGATCTTTATGGGGTAGAAGACTTGCCATTCCTACTGATGTCACTGACGGAAGTCCACTGATCATACACTCCAACTTCGGTGTACACTTCTCGTCCAATTCTAGTCGTTCCATCAACTCTTTTGCACATTCATACCGGAATGCATCGGAGATAATGACAATCACACGGTTTTTCCCTTCGTACGCTTTCAGGTAATTCCGGTAAAAATCTTCCTGACGCTTCAATCCAGTATCTGCCATCATATCATCCGTCAGTTCCTGATTCCACTTCGGTGTTACTTTCTGCAGATAAGTGAAAGAATACATATTCTCAATACGCTCTCTCACCTGTGCAAAACGCTCCGTGTCTTCTATGCAGTCATAAGCACTGTAAAACCATCTATAATATGAATCAATCAAATATGTCTGTTTCTGGTAATCTGCTACCATTACCTTGATATCACTGGTCACTTCCAACACAGATACCGCCTTCATCATCTGATAAGCAAATTTGATTGCCTGATATTCATTTTTATAAACATTTCCAAAATGATATGACTTTGCAGTTCGCTGTTCTGCGATCTGTGCAAGGTTCATGCCATCAATCTGCGCATCCAGAATCTCATCGTTTAACTGATCCAATGCCCAGTCAATTAAAATTTGATCCAGTTCACGAAAAGCGTCACAATTTGCAATATCCAGAAGCTGTGCAGACTTATCTTTTGACTTATCAGCGTCCTTTTTCAATTCTTCTCTAATTCTGTTCACTACTCGTAAAGTCTTGTCAACTTTTTCAGATAAAGCATCATACTCATCCTGATATAACACATTGTCCATCAGATTCCGGACAAATACTACTACATCGTTTTTCTTTTTCAAAACATAAGATTTCAATATCTCTGGAAGGGTATCTTTCAATGTCATAGATGCATAAGTTAACAACATACACGCTGCCAAATCATCTATGTTTGGATTTTCTGACTGATATCCAAAATACTTCTCGCACAACTTCCAGAATTTTTCCAAAAGTCCATTGTCCTCTATTGCTTTCATGTATGCTTCGTTATCATTTAATAGCAACTTTCTTATAATCTCTTCAAAATTCGGTGTCTTCACATCTGCAAGTACGGCAATAAGACCAATATCAATGGTTTCCACATTGAAATGGTCTATACCAAGCTCTTTGAATTTTTCAATACGAATTTTATTTTTCCAAAAATTGCTGTACTGTGCCAGATGCTCTTTAAATCGGTTATCAATTCCAATCTCCTGCGACATCTGGGATACTCGGTCCGTATAATACGGAACCGAGTAATAATACATATCTGCCAGTGGGTTTTCTGCATCATTTGGTTTGGAAAATGGTGCATATACAAGATACTTACCATCTGTATCTGATTCGTTCAATAACCATTTTGAATAAAGCCAGTTGGTACCATTCAGAATATGTAATTTTGCATTAGCCAACTGCAATTCTGGCACCTCGTCCTCATATTCTCCTTTATCGTCAAACCAGAATATAATACGGGTATCGGATTGGGAAAATTCTATATTCAACTGTTCTTGTATATTCTGTAAATCCATGGGTACTCCTCTCAAAAATTTCAAAAATTATTCTGTATTAGGGAACAAATAAGCATGTATAATTCCTTTTTTCTCTAATTGTTTCAAAATCTCTGGCTTCAATCTTTTATTTATAATTAGTTTTACTAAACAATGGCCATCTTTTAATGAATCTGGGATATTCACTGAATGACAAATAAATTCATTGTTTCCTGCCTGCGATTCAAATCTCATCCGATTGGTAATAGGTTTTGTAAACAGTACTCCACATATGAAGAACACACCCTCTTGTCGCTCGACCCTCAAATTTGTTTTTTCACTGCCACTACTTGGATAAACCATATATCCATGATCTAAGTATGACATTAAAAACAAATTTAACTCAGGCACACTATTAAACCTTCTATGAAGTTCTGGATACTTTTGAAATAATTTTTCTGAAAATTCACTTACTTTCAAAGTACCACAATAATTCATCTGCATAATTTCAGTGAATATAATAGTATCAATCCATTCTGCACGATGAGAATTATAGATATACAAAAAAAGTGCTGCATCTGACATAGGTTCTTTTTCACAAGCAAAATATAATGCAACCTCTGGATTAATCGTAAAATCTATAAGTCTTGTACCGGTTACATAATGCTGTAAATATGCAAACTGATCAAACAAGTTTTTACCCAACAGTTTTGATTGATATTTTCTATATTGTGCACCCTCATCCGTATCACACCGTAATATACTTGGTTCTATGCTCCACAGTGCATTTGCTTGTCCACGATAAAATGCTCTGGTTTCTGTATTCCCACTAGTTCTTGGTAATTTCCAATATGTATTATACTCCTCAATAATCTCATATATTTCGTCGATAGATTCAACCACGATTTCAGAATAACTTTCAAAACTATATCTATTCATAATAATTCACTAATTACTGCTTTTGTTCCAGAAAACTTTATTACAACTATGCGAGTTTGTTATTAGCATTCTTTCACACAACTCAACAGATCAGCCCACGTTCTTTTGCAATTTCTTCATTCAGAACTGCTACCTCAACGCCCCAAATTTTTCGAACCTGGAGCAATCTAGCTTTTAGTTCTGCCAAAGGTCCAGCCAACCATGTGATATCTTCTGCGTTTTTTATAACCAGAATAAATTTCAACTGAATTTCTTTCATGCTCTTCACCGACCGAAGGTCAGCTCCCACCTCTGACGTATCCTGATACTTGTCCATAATCGTAGCCAAGTATATTTGTAAAGATGCAATAAATTTCTCTGCTATGGAAGAATAGTACTCTTCAAACTTCCTCTCCTTTTCTTCTGATTCATCCCGGTTAGCCGCATTGGGGCAACTTTTCTTTGCTTCCAGAAATACAATACTATTTTCATTGTAT
>JBJEMB010000043.1:2945-4098 GCA_051879455.1 Lachnospiraceae bacterium | reverse complement strand
ACTACAAGGATTGCGATATCTGTAGACTGGGCACCTCTCAGACGCATTGCTGTAAATGCTTCATGTCCCGGTGTATCAAGGAATGTGATCTTCTCACCGTTCACATCCACCACATAGGCACCGATGTGCTGAGTGATTCCACCAGCCTCACCACCGATAACATTTGTATGACGGATTGCATCCAGAAGAGACGTCTTACCATGGTCAACATGACCCATAACACAGACTACCGGAGGACGCTTCTTCATCTTCTTTTCATCCTCTTCGTCTTCTTTCAGAAGCTCTTCAATCACATCTACAACTTCTTCTTTTTCACACAAAACATCAAATTCCAGTGCGATCTCTTCTGCTGTCTCATAATCAATTTCCTGATTGACAGTAACAATTTCCCCCTGCATAAACAACTTTTTCACAATAACAGAAGGAACAATCTTCATCTTATCTGCAAGATCTTTAATTGTAAGAACCTCTGGAATTATGATTGATTTAATCTCTTCCTCCACTTTCTGCTGTTTCTGCTGAGGTTTCTGCATCTGCTGCTTTGGCTCGTTCTTCTTGCCTTTTCCCTTTGGCATTCTGTCTTCTTCGTCACGACGATACTCTTTTTTCTTATAATCGTCTTTGCCTTTTCCTTTATTTCTCTGAGGCTTCTGACCTTCCATTACGGACGCAGACATGGAAGAATCATTTCTGCGGTTTCTGTTTCTGTCATCAGAACGTCCGCCGAATCCCTGATTTCTGTCACGGTCATTACTTCTGTCTCGATCATTGTTTCTATCTCTGTCGCCAAATCTTCTGTCATTCTGGCGGTTTCTGTTATCAGTTCTTCCATTCTGATTACGGTCATTATTTCTGTCTCTGTCGCCAAATCTTCTGTCGTTATTTCTGTCACCGTTTCTGTCATTCTGGCGGTTTCTATTATCACTTCTTCCGCTCTGATTGCGGTCACTATTTCTGTCATTATTTTTCGGACGCTCTCCATTCACATGACGGTTATCAAACTGTGGTTTAGACGCATTTTGTGCTTTTTCCACTGTTTTCTCCAGTGTCTTGGAATTCTGAGGTTTTGTTTCCTGTGGCTTTACTGTCTCCAATTTTACTGCTTCTGGCTTTGCAATTTCTGGCTTTACTGCCTCTGGTTTTGCTTCTGCCG
>JBJEMB010000043.1:0-2845 GCA_051879455.1 Lachnospiraceae bacterium | reverse complement strand
GGCTTTGCTTCTGCCGGTTTTACCGTCTCCGGTTTTGTTGTCTCTGGTTTTACTGCTTCTGATTTCTGAAGCACAGTTCCCTTTGCCGGTCTTCCATTATTCACCTGCATCGGTCTTCCCTGTGAGTGTGCCGGCTTTCCAAATGGGCGTTTTCCCCCTTGTCTCCCACCATTCTGAGTATTCTGAGGACGGAATACGTGGACAATATTTTTCTTTTTCGGAGCCTCTGCCTGTTTTTCTGCTGGTTCTTTTTCCGCTGTATTTTTTTCTGATTTAGAAAATGCACTTCTTACCTGAACTGCATCTGTCTCTTCAACAGAACTCATGTGACTTTTCACTTCTACATTTTTCTTGCTAAGGAACTCCATGACTTCCTTACTGGAAACACCAAGTTCCTTTGCTAATTCATATATTTTAATTTTTGACATAAACACTACCTCCTCTATGCAATTGTATTCTCTTCTGTACTCATATGTTTTTTCATTCCTTTAGCAAATCCCTCATCCAGAATTGCGAGAGATGCTCTGAACTCTTTTCCCATTGCATGCCCCAAGGTATCTTTATCAGCGTAAAAATAGATTGGCACTTTATAAAAATCACACATGTTTTTAAATTTCTTTTTTGTGTTATCCGATGCATCTCCTGCTACGATTACGGCAAAAGCACGGCCGGATTTCACTTCTTTTTCTGTACAGAATTCACCACTTACAGTCTTACCTGCTTTTGTCGCAAGACTGATAAGCGAGAGCACTTTACTCTGACTCAATCTCCACCATCTCCTTCTCCAGTGACTCATACACCTCTTTTGGAATGGCCTGCTTAAAAGAACGTTCCAATCCCCGATTCTTTACTGCCTTTTCCAGGCACTCTCTGTTTGGGCAGATATAAGCTCCCCTCCCATTTTTCTTACCGGTTGCATCCAAAAAAAACTCATTTTCAGCAGTTCGAATCACACGGATCATTTCTTTTTTACTCTTCATTTCCTGACAACCTACACATTTACGCACAGGTACTTTTTTATTACCGCTCAAATTCTCACCGTTCCTTCAATTATTCTTCAGAATCTTCTACTTCCTGAAATTCGATTTCTTCACCTTCATAATTATCAGCATTCTCGTCGTATTCCTCATATCCTTCTTCATACATCTCTTCTTCATACACACCTTCGCTGAGTTCCATATAATTTTCCGGAAGTTCTCCTGATTCAATTGCCTGAGTCTCACTCTTAATATCAATCTTATATCCTGTCAGACGTGCCGCAAGTCTTGCATTCTGTCCTTCTTTACCAATTGCCAGAGAAAGCTGATAATCCGGAACGATAACACTCGCTGCTTTTTCATCCGGATCAGCCATTACAGAAATAACTTTTGCCGGACTTAACGCATTCTCAATCAAAATTGCCGGATTGTCACTCCAGTTGATAATATCAATCTTCTCACCGCGAAGCTCTGTTACGATTGCATTAACTCTTGCTCCGTTCATACCTACACATGCTCCTACAGGATCAACGTCAGGATCATTGGACCATACAGCAATCTTTGTTCTGCTTCCGGCTTCTCTTGCAATACTCTTAATTTCCACAATTCCATCTTTTACCTCAGTTACTTCTGATTCGAACAGGCGCTTTACAAGTTCCGGATGTGTACGTGATACTAAGATTTTTGGTCCCTTTGTTGTATTCTTTACTTCCACTACATATAATTTAATACGTTCAGTAGGTTTGAACACTTCGCCTTTTACCTGCTCATTTTCTGTCAGCATAGCATCTGCTTTTCCAAGATTGATACTTACATTCTTACCCACATAGCGCTGAACCACGCCTGTCACAATATCTTTCTCTTTTTCAAAATACTGATCGTAGACAACTTTTCTTTCTTCCTCGCGGATTTTCTGTAAGATCAGGTTCTTTGCATTCTGTGTAGCAATACGTCCAAATGATTTTGACTCAATCGGTATCTGCACAATATCGCCTAATGTATAAGAACCATCAATCTCATGAGCATCTTCCAGACTGATCTGCTCGATTGGATCTTCTACATCTTCTACTACTGTTTTTTCTGCAAACAGACGATAATCACAAGTTTCCCTATCCATGATAACTTTTACATTATCTGCCTTTCCGAAATGATTCTTACAGGCATTGAGCAATGAATTTTCAATCGCATCAAGCAATGTTTCTTTACTGATATCTTTTTCTTTTTCCAAAATATTCAACGCTTCTAATAATTCTGTGTTCATCTTCTTCTCCTCCTCAATTAAAAATCGAACGCAAGGCGGATAAGCGCGATATCGCCTTTCTCAAATGTTTTATTAGTTTCATCATCCAGAGCTATCGTCACGGTATTCTCATCATATGCCTTCAAAATACCAGTAAACTCTTTTTGTTTATCTATCATACGATAAGTCCTGATCTCTACTTCTTCCCCAAGACTCCGTTTGAAATCCTTCTCCTTTTTTAAAGGTCTTCCTAATCCCGGAGAACTGACCTCCATAATATAACTGTCATCAATAAAATCCTTCTCATCAAGAATATCAGACAGTCTTCTGCTGACAACTTCACAGTCATCAATACTGATACCTCCCGGCTTATCAATATAAGCTCTCAAATACCAGTTTCCTCCTTCTTTTACATACTCCACATCAACAAGCTCAAAGCCGTATTCATCTACAATGGGAGTGAGAATCTCTTCTGTCTTCTGTTCATAGCTTTCTCTTTTAGACAATCTTACGCATCCTTTCTTCATCCGGAATTATTGTTACAAATTTATATCAACAAAGAAGAGTGAACTCTCGTTCACTCTTCTGCCGACTCTTTTATGTAACTACGGTGTAGTATAACACTGCT
>JBJEMB010000042.1:0-4119 GCA_051879455.1 Lachnospiraceae bacterium | reverse complement strand
GGAAATAAAATAATCTTTATATTTAACAGTGTTTTCATAGCCAGTCTCCTTTCATTGATTCTTTCAACCGAAACGCTATTTTTCATCTCCCTTATCATTTAAACACGAAGTAGCTATTACCGTTTTCTTAAATCATGCTGTGAATGATAAATCTAGTACTTCCGCTAGCTACTTCGCTAATCTATATAAAAGACATTCTGCCACTTGGCAGAATCCCTTTCTTCTTCCCACATAAAAAAGTCATCTCAAATATTACATTGTCATAGAAAAGAGGAGCGATTTTTCACCGTTTTGAATTTATTCAAATCATATTTTCTTCTAGTTTTTACGGGATTTTTTCCAAATCCAAAAAGCACCAAGAATTCCGCTTATATATATAATATTTACAAGAATTGTAGGATTATCTTTTAACAAATAAACGACCATCACTCCGGCAATCAAAGAGACTGTCATCTGGAAAGACGTAATGATTCGCTTTTCATGGATATCCTTTGCATTCTGAATCTGTTCACTTCTTTTCTGCTCCAGGGCAAGATATTCCATAAGATCTTCATCTCTAATCTTTGAAAGAATCCATTTATCCCTCAGAAGATTGGCATCTTCTTTTTGTTGTCTAAAAAAACGTCTTCCTTTCTTTGATTCATCCGATTCTTGCCTATCCATAAAAGGATCCCTTTCCGTTGTCATAGAATCTGTATTTTCTTCTTCAACAGATATATCTTGTTCTTCAATTTCTTCTGTATCCATTATTTCTTTATCCATAGTCCTTTCCTCCAATTCATAGTGTTTTCCCATATATACGTATCACTAGTTTACTGAACTCTACTGCAAACAATGGAAGTACAGAAAACAAGGCAACAATTCCCCACTCCTTTGCCGTAATCAGGACAAGGCTAAACACAGTACGCAAATACGGTACCAGGAAAATAATTGCAAGTACAAGTGCTGATCCGGCAATCGAATAAAACAGATATGGGTTATGTCCATTTCCAGTAGAAAAAATTGATTCCGCATTCGATCGTTGATTCAGTGCGTGCAATAGTTGTGAAATTGCGAGTACGAGAAATGCCATTGTCATACCCGCCTCATAGCTGTCCATGTACATACCAACCAGGAATACTCCGATTGTCGCTACTGAAATAAATGCCCCATGCAGACATACTCTAATCACCAGTCCCCGTTCAAAAAGAGTTCCGGATTTGACCGGCTCATATTTCATGATATTTTTTTCTGCAGGATCTACTCCCAGGGCAAGCGCTGGCAGAGTATCCGTAATCAGATTCACTAACAAAATCTGTTCCGCTAAGATCGGTGCATTCCAATTAAATAATGTAGCAATAAACAACGTCAGAATCTCGGCAATATTTCCAGCAAGCAGGAACTGGATGACCTTTTGAATATTCCTGTAGATACGTCTTCCTTCACGAATCGCATATTCAATCGTTGTAAAATTATCATCCATCAAAATCATATCTGATGCATCTTTTGCTACATCCGTACCGGATTTTCCCATTGCAATACCAATATCCGCTGCTCTCAGTGCCGGCGAATCATTGACACCATCTCCTGTCATTGCTGCAACTTCCTGATTATCCTGCAAAGCCTTGATAATACGTAGTTTATCTGATGGAGAAACACGGGCAAAAACTGCCGCAGTCTTTACTTCTTTCCTCAGCTGTTCATCTGTCATTCCATCCAGCTCCGATCCGGTAATCACTGTATTTCCCTCTTGGAAAATATGCAGCTGTCTGGCGATTTCCATGGCTGTAACCTTATGATCACCAGTTATCATAATTATCCGGATGCCTGCCATATGGCATGCTTCCACTGCCTGAACAACCTCTTTACGCGGCGGATCGATCATCCCGGTCATTCCCACGAATGTCAGATCATCTTCCACATTCTCATTTTCATTTTCTGGTATATAATCCAAAGTTCTTTTTGCAAATCCAAGTACACGTAATGCTTCCCCCGACATTTTCATACAAAGATTCAATATCTTCCTTCGATCCTCATCCGTCATCGGTCGGGTTCCTTCATCTGTTACAATTTTTGTACAAAGCGGCAGCATTTCCTCCACTGCACCTTTGGTATATGCAAGGATCTCGTTGCCGACCTTATGTACCGTTGTCATCCGTTTACGAACAGAATCAAACGGCTGTTCAAATACCCTCGGCATCGCCTCCTCCAGACAATCTTGTTTTATTTCACAATTTTCAGCAAAGATGAGAAGTGCCCCTTCTGTTGGATCTCCAATTATATTCCCCGGACACTCCGGGTTCAAAGATGCATTATTACACAAAACAGAAATCCTAAGAAGTTCTTTATTTTCATCAGAAATCTTCGGCAACTCATTTACTGATTTGGCACATCCCGTCTGAAACTCATCATAAAATGCCACATGCGTAACGGTCATACAATTCTGTGTCAAAGTGCCTGTCTTGTCACTGCAGATGACGGTAGTACTTCCTAGTGTCTCAACTGCTGGCAGTTTTCGGATGATTGCATTCTGTCTGGCCATTCTTTGTACTCCAAGTGCCATAACAATCGTTGCTGTAGCTGGTAGTCCTTCTGGAATAATTGAGATTGCAAGAGAAACCGCTGTCATCAGCAGAGGAATCCATGGTCGCCCATAGAGGGAGCCGATTCCAAAAATTGCAATACAAACTACAAGTCCTACCAGACTCAGTGTCTTACCTACAGAATTCAGTTTCTGCTTCAGAGGAGTATCCAAATCATCCTGATCATCCAGCATTTTAGCAATCCGCCCAACCTCTGTGTTCATACCGGTTCCAACTACAATTCCTTCTGCATTTCCATACATCACAATCGAAGATGTATAGACCATATTCTCCCTGCTTCCAAGAGGTGTATTTTCCGAAAAAATCTTTTCGCTGTCCTTTTCCACAGGTACAGATTCGCCGGTCAAAGAGGACTCTTGCACTGCAAGCCGATTTTCTTGAATCAAACGAATATCTGCCGGAACGATTGCTCCATCTTCTAGTAATACAATGTCTCCGGGTACAAGTTCATTTGCCGGGATAACGGTTTCTTCGCCATCACGTCGGACACAGGCTGTGGGAGCTCCCATCTGTTTCAATGCTTCCAATGCATTTATCGCCTTGTTTTCCTGAATGACACCAATTACAGCATCCACCACAATGATTGTAAATATCACAATCGCTTCTGCCCACTCACCAAGAATAATAGAAAGAATCGCTGCCCCAACCAAAATAAAAACCATAACATCGGTCACTTGTTCCAAAAGCATCTTTCCGACACTTTTCTTCTGCTTTTTCTTCAATTCATTTATTCCATAGTATGTGAGTCGTTCTTCTGCCTCACGTTCACTCAGGCCCTCCTCATTTGTTCCCAGATTCCACATCACCTCATTAGATGATTTTGCATGCCATTGTAAAGGTATGTCGCCCTGCATATCATTCATTCTGAATTCCTCCTCTAATTTGACCGTATTAATTCTGATTAAATAATCCTATATAGTTTTAACTCCCATTATTGATAAAAGTATCGATTACATTTGCATCCTGATAACCTTTTTCATAAAATCGTATCAAAGCTTCCTGATCTCTGGTTAAAGTATCCACTCCAC
This sequence comes from Lachnospiraceae bacterium, assembly GCA_051879455.1. Lineage (GTDB taxonomy): Bacteria > Bacillota > Clostridia > Lachnospirales > Lachnospiraceae > MD308. The sequence goes on along the minus strand of JBJEMB010000042.1, from coordinate 509 downwards.
ATGTATCATCTGGAGAAATAATCAGCGCCTTCCCCATCTCTCGATATTCTTTCACTCGTGCTATTTCCCGATTATATAGCTCATATCTCTGCCTTAATTTTTCCGCAGATACCGGATACTTTTTCTGTATTCTCCTTGCAAATTTTTCATCCTTACTGGGATTACGTATAAAATCCTCCGGCTTCGTCAAAATGACCACTACTTTATCACAACCACAGCAGAACGCCTTTTCTATTGGAATAGGATCACTAAGTGCTCCGTCATAGTAAGGAACTCCTCCCACTTCATAAGGTTTACATACAAACGGGATAGAACACGATGCCTTCAAAATGCCGTAGTCATCCTTTCTCATATCTTTCTTATCAAAATATTTTGCTTTCCCTGTTTTTGCATTTGTGGCAACTACCATCATCTCTGCTGCATTTTCCATTATATTTTGATATCCCAACGGGTTCTCTCCTGTGGAATTACTCAATGTTCCATATAAATAATCCATATCAATATAAGAT
>JBJEMB010000041.1:0-4127 GCA_051879455.1 Lachnospiraceae bacterium | reverse complement strand
CTATAATGAAACCGCAAAAAACTTTGACGAAGACAGTAGGATGTATCAGAACGGCAAAGCGAACCGGAGATGGTGGAAGTCCGGTGCAAGTAAGGTATATCTGAATATCACTTCTGAGTTGCAGATTCTGAACAGACAGGATAAAGATGTTTTAGTAAGAACTGACGGAGTTCCTCCGTTACAGGGAAGACATATGATAGTATGTTTAGGTGGTTTATAAACGTTAGCATAGCTTTCGTCCTATACAGGATGAAAGCTTTTTTGTTATATTAGGAAATTTTACTTCCTTTATAACAAAATCTATAAAAGTAATTTGGATACAGAGTTAAGGAGGTTTTTATGTACAAGAAAGTTTCCACTGATCTGAACTTTGTTGACAGAGAAAAAGCTGTTGAAAAGTTTTGGGCGGATAATCAGATTTTCGAGAAGAGTATGAAGGAGAGAGAGGGCAATGAGATCTATATGTTCTACGATGGTCCTCCGACTGCCAATGGTAAGCCGCATATTGGTCATGTGCTTACTCGTGTTATCAAGGATATGATTCCGAGATACCGTACGATGAAGGGTTACGAGGTTCCGAGAAAGGCTGGATGGGATACTCACGGTCTTCCGGTTGAGCTTGAGGTTGAGAAGGCGTTAGGTCTTGACGGTAAGGATCAGATTGAAGAGTATGGTCTTGAGCCGTTTATTGACAAATGTAAAGAGAGTGTCTGGAAATACAAAGGTATGTGGGAGGATTTCTCCGGTACAGTTGGTTTCTGGGCTGATATGGAAAATCCATACGTTACTTACCATAATGACTATATCGAGTCTGAGTGGTGGGCACTGAAGAAAATCTGGGATAAAGGTCTTCTCTACAAAGGATTTAAGATCGTTCCTTACTGTCCGCGTTGTGGTACTCCGCTTTCTGCGCAGGAAGTGGCTCAGGGATATAAAGATGTCAAAGAGCGTTCCGCAATTGTTCGTTTTAAAGTTGTGGGTGAGGATGCTTATTTCCTTGCATGGACAACAACTCCTTGGACACTGCCTTCTAATATCGGTCTTTGTGTAAATCCTGATGAGGAATATGTAAAAGTAAAAGCAGCAGATGGCTATGTATATTATATGGCCGGCGCGCTTCTTGATACAGTTCTTGGCGGTCTTGCTGAGAAATGTGGTGCAGAAGGACCTGACTATGAAGTTCTTGAGACATACAAAGGTCAGGATCTTGAGTACAAAGAATATGAACCTCTTTATCAGTGTGCATATGACTGTGCAGCAAAACAGAATAAGAAAGCTTTCTTTATTACATGTGATTCCTATGTAACACTTACAGATGGTACAGGTGTTGTTCATATTGCTCCTGCATTTGGTGAGGATGATGCGAAAGTAGGACGCAAATATGATATGCCGTTTGTACAGCTTGTTGATGAGAAAGGTAACATGGGAGAGACCACTCCGTTTGCAGGATTATTTGTAAAGAAAGCAGACCCAGAGGTATTAAAAGACCTTGAGGCAAGAGGACTTCTTTTCGATGCACCGAAGTTCGAGCACAGCTATCCACACTGCTGGAGATGTGACACTCCGCTTATTTACTACGCACGCGAATCATGGTTCATCAAGATGACAGATGTAAAAGAGGACCTGATCGCAAATAATAATACAATTAACTGGATTCCGGAAAGTATCGGTAAAGGACGTTTCGGTGACTGGCTGGAAAATGTTCAGGACTGGGGTATCAGCCGTAACCGTTACTGGGGAACTCCATTAAATATCTGGGAATGTGAGTGCGGACATCAGCATTCTATCGGAAGTATCGAGGAGCTTAAATCTATGTCCGATAACTGTCCGGATGATATCGAGCTTCACCGCCCATACATCGATGAAGTGACAATCAGATGTCCAAAATGTGGAAAACCGATGCATCGTGTACCGGAAGTAATCGACTGCTGGTTTGACTCCGGAGCAATGCCGTTTGCACAGCACCACTATCCATTTGAGAATCAGGATCTGTTCGAGAAACAGTTCCCGGCAGACTTTATTTCCGAGGCTGTTGACCAGACCCGTGGATGGTTCTACTCACTGCTTGCTATCTCAACACTGATCTTTAACAAAGCGCCATATAAGAACGTTATCGTTCTCGGTCATGTTCAGGATGAGAATGGTCAGAAGATGAGTAAGTCCAAGGGAAATGCAGTAGATCCGTTTGATGCACTGGAAAAATACGGCGCAGATGCAATCCGCTGGTATTTCTACGTAAACAGCGCACCATGGCTCCCGAACCGTTTCCACGGCAAGGCAGTTGTGGAAGGACAGAGAAAATTCATGGGTACTCTGTGGAATACTTATGCATTCTTTGTACTTTATGCTAACATCGACAATTTTGACGCAACAAAATATACACTGGAATATGATAAATTATCTGTTATGGATAAATGGCTCCTTTCCAAGCTGAACACACTTGTAAAAGATGTGGATAACAACCTTGCAAATTACCGTATCCCGGAAGCGGCAAGAGCACTTCAGGATTTTGTGGATGATATGAGTAACTGGTATGTAAGAAGAAGCCGTGAGCGTTTCTGGGCAAAGGGCATGGAGCAGGATAAGATCAATGCTTACATGACACTTTACACAGCTCTTGTTACTTGCAGTAAAGTAGCTGCACCGATGATCCCGTTCATGACAGAAGACATTTACCAGAATCTTGTAAGAAGCATTGATGAGACTGCACCGGAAAGTATCCACCTGTGCGATTTCCCGGAGGTAAATGAAGCATTTATCGATAAGGATCTGGAAGCAAATATGGATCACGTTCTGAAAGTAGTTATCATGGGACGTGCCTGCAGAAATGCTGCGAATATCAAGAACCGTCAGCCAATCGGACAGATGTATGTGAAGTCTGATTTTGAGCTTTCAGATTTCTACAAAGACATCGTTGGCGACGAACTTAATGTAAAAACTGTAACATTTACACAAGAAGTTCGTGATTTTACATCATATTCTTTCAAACCACAACTAAAGACAGTGGGACCAAAATATGGTAAAATGTTAGGCGGAATTAAGTTAGCGCTTAGTGAGATTGATGGAAATGCGGCCATGGATGAACTGAACGAAACGGATGCACTGAGGCTTGACATTAATGGTCAGGAAATCACACTGTTCCGCGAGGATCTGTTGATTGAATCTGCGCAGATGGAAGGATATGTATCAGAAAATGACAATGGCATTACAGTTGTTCTCGATACAAATCTTTCAGAAGAACTTCTTGAAGAAGGCTTTGTACGTGAGATCATCAGTAAAGTACAGACGATGCGTAAAGAAGCCGACTTTGAAGTTATGGATAAAATAGCTATCACTTACGAAGGAACTGAGAAAGCTGAGAAAGTATTTGCAGACAACAAAGAAGTAATCGGAGATGAAACTTTAGCTGTTTCCGTTGAAAAAGCTGCACCATCCGGATATGTGAAGGAGTGGAAGATCAACGGTGAAAAGGTAACTCTCGGTGTAGAAAGGAAATAACAGATGAAATCAAAATTTAAAAAAGCGGCATTCAAAAAAGATGTACAGGAAAATGTTAGAAGATTGTTCCGTAAAGAGCTTGATGAGGCAAATCCACAGGAGCAGTACCAGGCTGTTTCTTATGCGGTAAAAGATGCGATCATTGATGACTGGATCGCGACTCAGAGACAGCTTGATAAAGATGACCCGAAGATCGTTTATTACATGTCTATGGAATTTCTGATGGGTCGTGCACTTGGTAATAACCTGATCAATATGACTGTTTACAAGGAAGTAAAAGAAGCATTAGATGAACTTGGTATCGACCTTAACTTTGTGGAAGATCAGGAGCCGGATCCGGCTCTCGGAAACGGTGGTCTGGGACGTCTTGCAGCATGTTTCCTTGATTCACTGGCATCCCTTGGATATGCAGCTTACGGCTGTGGTATCCGTTACCGTTATGGTATGTTCAAGCAGAAGATTCAGGATGGATATCAGGTTGAAAAGCCGGATAACTGGTTGAAATATGGTAATCCGTTTGAGATCCGCAGACCGGAATATGCAAAAGAGATTCGTTTCGGCGGAAATATCCGTGTAGAATATGATGATGCAACAGGAAAGACTAATTTTAAGCAGGAAAATTATGAGTC
>JBJEMB010000040.1:0-4147 GCA_051879455.1 Lachnospiraceae bacterium | reverse complement strand
CGATTGAAATTCACAAACTCCACCATTCTGTCCACATAGAAATTAGAAATACCAATAGCTCTGATTTTTCCTTCTTCATACAAATCTTCAAGCGCTCTCCATGCCCCATATGTATCACCAAATGGCTGATGAAGGAGTACAAGATCCAGGTAATCTGTCTGTAGTTTCTTCATGGATTCAAGAGCAGACTGCCTGGCATTCTCATAGCCATAATGTTCAATCCATACCTTTGTTGTAAGGAAAATCTCTTCACGAGGAATTCCACTCTTTTTGATGGCAGAGCCCACTTCCTCTTCATTAAAGTAGGACTGTGCCGTATCAATCAGACGATAGCCTGCTTTCAAAGCATCCAGCACACAACGTTCACATTCTTCCTTAATCACCTGATATACTCCATATCCTAACTGTGGCATTTTTACGCCATTGCTTAAAATCCTATATTCCATTTATAAAACCTCCTTGAAATTATTTCGCATCTATGATACAGTTCAATTGTACCAACCGGTAGTTACTACCGGCCAAGTGCTTTTTATTATTTGGGAGGTAAAATATGTTTACGATGAAACAAGCCTGTGAGCAAACACAGTTGCCATATGAAACACTGAAATTTTACTGCAATCAGGGACTTGTTCCCAATGTCAAGCGTGATAAAAATAATCGCCGCATCTTTGACGAAAAAGATATTTCCTGGATTAAAAGCTTAAACTGTCTTAAAAATTGCGGCATGAGTATTTCTGAAATGAAAGAATACATCACTCTTTGCCTTGCAGGAGAATCTACTATTCCGGAACGAAAAAGGATTCTCGACATCAAACGCAATGCTTTATTAGAACAGTTAAAACAGGTTCAGGAATGTATTGATTATATTGACTGGAAACAAGGTTTCTATGATGATGTTTTGTCTGGAAAAACCAAGTATTACAGCAACCTAATCAACACAGAGAATTCGTAAATCTACAGAATACAAGCCGCCCATTCGGACGGCTCTTTCTATGAATAGTCTATCTTTTTTTAATTCAAGTTTAGCTCTGAACAGTAACAGTCATTCTTAATCAATCGTTGCATCCTGTTCCGGACATACCGTGCCATGGATTGCTTTCTCATCCTGACGTGCGATATACTGAACCAGGCTGATACACTGATTGGAATAACCCCATTCATTATCATACCACGCTATCAATTTAACGAAGGTCTCATCCAGCATGATACCTGCTTTTACATCAAATACACAGGTATTGTAATTACCTCTGATATCACCGGATACAATCTCATCATCATTGTATTCAATAATCCCCTTCATAGTTGAAAGGCTGGCATCTTCTACAGCTTCACAAATCTGTGCATAGGTTGCAGGGTTTTTAAGCTGCATTGTCACATCGATAACGGACACATCATTGGAAGGCACCCTAAAACTTAGACCTGTCATTTTGCCCTTCATTTCCGGCAAGACAATACCTACTGCCTTTGCTGCACCTGTCGTGGAAGGAATAATATTATTAAATACAGAACGTCCGGTTCTCCAGTCTCGTCCACCATTTGAATCCACCGGCTTTTGTTTTGAAGTCGAAGAATGAATCGTTGACATCAATGCCCGCTCAATCCCAAAAGCATCGTTAATTACTTTTGTCAATGGAGCAAGACAATTCGTTGTACAGGAAGCATTGGATACAACCGTCATACTTGGATCATAGGTTTTGTTGTTAACCCCCATAACAAAAGTAGGAAAATCTTCATCCTTACCAGGAGCAGTCAAAATTACTTTTTTCGCACCACCATTTAAATGTTTTCGACAATCCTCAAGTGTTCTAAATACACCGGTTGACTCAATGATATATTCCGCACCGCAGGATGCCCAATCTATCTGTGCCGGATCAGATTCAGAAAATACCTTAATGTGTTTCCCATTCACAACCAGACAATCCTTTTCCGCTCTTACCTTCCCTCTAAAGCGTCCAAAGACCGAATCATATTCCATCTGATAAGCCATACGCTTTATATCTGCATTACGAAGATTGATTCCACATACTTCGATATCTGTGTCTCTTTCCTCCAGAATTCTCATAATCACTCGTGCAATCCGCCCAAAACCATTAATACCAACCTTTACTACCATTTCATAAACTCCTTTCTAATACTGAGTATGAGATGATTTTTCTCATACCCTTCCCCAAATATCTCCATCGCCATTATAGGATGACAAAATCCCAATGTCTAATATGTAAAACGCAATATGGTCTATAAGAAAAACGCAATTGTTATAAAAATATCATGATGATTGCATTTTTATTTGCTTCATTTTGCAATACATGTTAAACTAAAAGCACGAACCACATTTGACATTACATGATGGAGACAAGATATGAAACGTAATCAATTAGAAATGTTAATAATACTGGAAAAATGCAGCACTATGAAAGAGGCCGCGAATATTCTGAACAAGAATCCTTCTACTATCGGAAGAAGTTTGAAAAGCCTGGAAAAAGAACTGCAATGCTGTCTGTTCCAATACTCCAAAAAACAACTGGCTCTTTCCCCGGAAGGAAAATTGATATTGGAGTATGCCCATACATTTACAAAAGTAATCGAAGAATTGGACCTTTTTCTTTTCCCCTCATCCTCGCAACCTGCCTATCATAACTGGTCAGAACAGCAAATTGAACATCTTTTGATGATTCGTAAAAAGAAAAATCTTTCCAGCGCTGCCGAGGTACTTTTTGTCAGTCAGCCATCTCTCAGCCAGATGCTCAATACCTTGAACGCTTACTGCTCTTTTCCAATCTTTGAAACGGTCAGAGGTGGACTGCATCTCACTATGCAGGGCGAAACACTTTTTATTTATATCGAAAAAATGCATTCTATTTTTCGGAGCATTCATCAAGATCTGGAAGAATTTCAAAATCTCAGAGTAGGTACTGTAAAGATCGGTATCCCGATTAATCTTGGAAGCCATCTCATTCCGCTCATTGTGCCGGCATTTTTAAAACGTTTCCCCGGAATCAAACTACGGATACTTGAAGCCGACTCTCAAAAGCTGAAAAATATGTTAAAAGAAAAACAGGTGGATTTTTGTATTTTACACGAAAATACCGACAAAGCAATGTCTGGCAAAGAATCGAGAATTCACAATTATAATACCGATGATATTCGTTATCAGATATGTTATGATGAGTCTTTTTACCTGGTAATACCCCGAAAATGGCGAGAACGGCTTTTATTACCGGAGGATAGGCCACTGGAGGCTCAGGATCTTCTGAGACTGTCAAATGTACCTTTTGTGCTGATTGCCAAACGACAGCCTCCGCGAAATGTAATTCAGAGAATTTTTGAAAATGTTCATCTTCAAACAGGTGTAGCTTTTAATCCGATTGCATGCTGTTCCGCAGAAAATGTAGAAACAATCAAACGTCTTGTACTGGCAGAAACAGGGATTACATTTCTTCCGGAAGCTTATATCCATCTGAATTCCGAACAGACCGATTTACTCAGCTATCCTTTAGCAGACAGCCTTGAAGGGAAATGGACGATCGCTATCGCATTGCCCCTGGAAACCTCTATGTCCCGGAGTTCAAAAGAATTTATAGAAGTCATGAAAGAAAACCTTCCGATTGTCTCCGGTTCACCCATTTAACAACACCGGTGCTCAAAAAAAATACCACAAAGCCTGTATTTTCAAGCTTTGTGGTATTCATTAGTTCCAGTCGGAGTGACAGGATTTGAACCTGCGACCTCTACGTCCCGAACGTAGCGCTCTACCAAGCTGAGCCACACTCCGATAAAAGAACCGGACGTCTTACAAGAAGACATCCGGCGCCCCTGCCAAGGAACTACGGATAGAGGACTCGAACCTCTACTAACAGAGTCAGAGTCTGCTGTGCTGCCATTACACCAATCCGCAATGGTTTTGTTCAGCGAACAAATATTATTATAACAGCAATTCGATAAAAATCAAGTAGTTTTTTTAGATTTTTAAATTTCTTTATTCTTTTGCATTTTTTTATATTTATCTGACAATACCATTATATCATAGGAAATCATCTCAATTACAATATTATTTTGAGTAATTCTACAGAAACCCGGCGCGAAATATAGAACATATCTATAAATATATTCTGAAAAACAATTGGAATTTATAATTTCAGAATACTAT
>JBJEMB010000039.1:0-24555 GCA_051879455.1 Lachnospiraceae bacterium | reverse complement strand
GCTCTTGCTTCCATATAGCCATCCGCATATAACTGAGATAAGATGGAACTCATGCCATGATACCTTAATCCACCGGCATGGTTCGGAGATGGAATAAAACTGCTTCCAAGTGTATACATCTTAGCCAGTGGACAAACCATTCCTGTATCGCAGAAATCATACGCATATACTCCTCGTGTGAGACTAGGACAGGATGCCGGCTCAACAGCAATAAACTGATAATCTTTTTCTCCTCTTAATTTTTCACCCATAAACGGAGAAATCAGCCCTCCAAGATTAGAACCTCCGCCTGCGCAACCAATAATAATATCCGGTGTTATACCATATTTATCCAATGCCGCCTTTGTCTCCATACCGATAATAGACTGGTGAAGAAGCACCTGATTCAATACACTTCCAAGCACATATCTGTATCCTTCACTTCCAACTGCTACTTCTACCGCTTCGGAAATTGCACATCCAAGACTTCCTGTTGTTCCAGGGTGTTCTTTCAGAATTTTCTTCCCTACTTCTGTTTCCATAGATGGAGACGGTGTTACACTCGCACCATAGGTTCGCATTACTTCACGACGGAACGGTTTTTGCTCATAGGAACATTTTACCATAAATACTTTACAGTCCAGATCCAGATAAGAGCATGCCATAGAAAGCGCTGTTCCCCACTGTCCTGCTCCTGTTTCAGTTGTTACACCCTTGAGCCCCTGTTTCTTCGCATAATATGCCTGCGCAATAGCAGAATTAAGTTTATGGCTTCCACTTGTATTATTGCCTTCAAATTTATAGTATATCTTTGCCGGTGTCTTGAGTTTTTCCTCCAGGCAGTAAGCTCTGACAAGAGGTGCCGGACGATACATTTTGTAAAAATCCTGTATTTCTTTCGGAATATCAATATATCGATTGTCATTATCAAGTTCCTGCTGTACCAGTTCCTCACAGAACACACCAGAAAGCTCTTCGGCCGTCATTGGTTTTAGAGTTCCAGGATTTAATAGAGGTGCCGGTTTATTTGTCATATCCGCGCGCACATTATACCATTGTTTTGGCATCTCACTCTCTTCCAGGTAAATTTTGTAAGGAATTTTCAGTTCATTCATAATCTTGTTCTCCTTTCTGTCTGTAAGTGTCTGGGAACAGGATATTGAAATAAAAAAATACCCTTATCCCACACAATCATTATTGCAGGGACAAGAGTAATATTAACTCCTGCGGTGCCACCCGGCTTGATATCCATATACAGATACCCTCTCACGCGTACTATCATACGCCAAATTTGTTAACGGAGTATTCTCTCCGGCTCGCCTACTACATATGCAAAACATCTTCAGCTCGCCCTCAGAAGCCCATTCCCTAAAGCATTTTCCTGCTGCAATCTCACCACCTGCAACTCTCTGCGAAGCAATCATCTTTAAGTACTCACTCTTCCTCACTGGTTTGGTAAAACTTTACCACGTCAAAATATTTTTGTCAACCCTTTTTTATTCGCCAAGCCAAAAAAAGTCAGGCTTAAAACCTGACTTTTTAACAGCAAATATTTATTAAGCTAATTTAGATTTTGCGAGTTCTGCAATTGTTGCAAATCCTTCTGCATCATTAACAGCCATCTCTGCTAACATCTTTCTGTTCATATCTACGTTAGCAAGCTTAAGTCCATGCATCAGTTTACTGTAGGAAAGACCATTCATTCTTGCTGCAGCGTTGATACGTGCAATCCAAAGCTGTCTCATCTGACGTTTGCGCTGTTTTCTTCCTGCGTAAGAAGATGTAAGAGCTCTCATAACAGACTGTTTTGCAACTCTGTACTGTTTAGAACGTGCTCCTCTGTATCCCTTCGCTAATTTCAATGTTCTATTATGTCTCTTTTTAGCGTTTAATCCGCCTTTAATTCTTGCCATCTCTTATTATCCTCCTTCAAATTCTTACCTTCTGTGAAATTAAATCTTACAGATATGGTAATACTTTCTTCATATTCTTTACGTTAGTTGCATCCGTAACAGTTGGTTTTCTAAGATTTCTTTTTCTCTTTGTAGATTTCTTAGTTAAGATATGGCTCTTGTAAGCTTTATTTCTCACTAATTTTCCTGTACCTGTCTTTTTGAAACGCTTTGCAGCGGCTCTATTTGTTTTGATTTTTGGCATGATAAGTTCCTCCTTAATTTGTGTATATTTTTAACGTTTTTCAGTTAAAACCATGCTCATACTTCTGCCTTCCAGCTTTGCCGGTTTCTCAACTGTTGCTACATCTGCAAGCAGCTCTGCGAAATCATCCAGAATGTGTTTGCTCTGCTGCATATGAGCCATCTCACGGCCGCGGAAACGCAATGTGACTTTCACCTTATTTCCTTTGCTGATAAATTTCTTAGCATTGTTTACCTTGGTATTCAAGTCATTTGTGTCGATGTTTGGGGAAAGACGCACTTCCTTAACTTCAACGGTCTTCTGTTTTTTCTTTGCTTCCTTTTCTTTTCTGGCAAGTTCGTAACGGTATTTACCATAATCTATAATCTTACATACCGGTGGCTGAGCCTTCGGAGCCACTTTTACAAGATCCAGCTCTGCTTCCTGAGCAATCTTCATTGCATCTCTCGGAGACATAATACCAAGCTGTTCTCCATTCTCTCCGATCACTCTTACTTCCTTGTCTCTGATCTGCCCGTTAATCATTAATTCGCTAATAGTTGTGCACCTCCATCTGAAAAAAATATAAAAATAAGTGAATAGCCATAGACTATCCACTTTTATATCTGCACAAAATCCTATCACTCAGAATTATAATACTTCAATATCAGACCATTAGTCACCCAATCGTGCTACGGTGAGAGTGGATACTCTACTTTGTTTTTCGCTTTACGCAAGTAATAATTTAACATATGCTGTTTTAAAAGTCAATCACTATTTTCAAAATCCAGAACATATTTTTAATACTTTTCTTTCCATGAATTATTTTATGGATTTATTCTACGATCCAGCATTCAATTTCCTGCGCTCCGGCGTATTTTTCCAGATACTTTCTTCCATATTCCAATGCATTTTCAAGATCCTGATTATCAGAAAACGAATAAATGAGTGTCAGGACCTCGGAAGCCTTTTCTGTGATCATAGCCCGCTCAGAGTCACTTGTTGAGCTTCCAATCGCTCCTTTAGAATCCGCAAGAACCGGAAGGGCATCAATCTTTATTTCTTCTTTGCCAATACCTTTATAGGTCTCACCTTCTTTTCCAACTCGAAATACAAGCTCATCTTCCATGTGACTGACATCATAAGATCCAACAGAAAAACCTGACTCAATCGAAATAAGATTATTCACATCAACCACCGTATTAACTTCATATAAACCCTTTCCCTGCCCGATACGACGTATTAAAGCTTCTGAAGACACACGATAACGGCTCGGATCTTTTCCAAATGCTTTATACGCAATTCGAGATTCTTTAATATTAGGGATCTCATTTACACCATAGTCAAAAATATCATCTTTTGTTTTCTTAATAATATCTTTTTTCAGATATCTCCACATATCCTCATTTTTCTTTTCTACTTTTACTTTGTACTGAAAACATCCGACCCTTGTTGCCGGCCACAAATCTTTCATTTTCTTATCAATTGTAAGAGTTTTCCTCATCACACTCATTCCTTCTTTATCTAACAAATTATTATGATAGAACAGTATAGCACATTTTGTTTAGGAAAACTTGTTTTTCTTCTAAAATCCCTGTAAAATATCAGTTAGGAACTCAAAATGGAGGATTTTCTATGGATTTAAAAAAGTGGCATGTGTTTCTCTCCGTTGCAAAATACGGAAATTTCACCAAAGCTGGAGATGAACTTGGCTATACACAATCTGGTATTACACAAATGATGAAAAATCTGGAGCGCGAAGTTGGATTTCCACTCTTTCATAAAACAAATCATGGGATTTTCCTCACCTCTGAAGGTTCAGCACTTCTTCCTTCTATCCGCGAACTCATTGCTGCCGATGAGTCCCTGAAGCAGGAAATTTCATTTCTTAAGGGTGCCACACAGGGAACTTTAAAAATAGCCTCATATACTAGCTGTGCCATTCACTGGATACCTAAAATAATTCGTGAATTTCAAAAAAATCATCCTGGTATTCTTTTTGAGATCATGGAAGGACATGAAAATGAGATTGAAGACTGGGTCTTAAATTTCCAGGCTGATATTGGTTTTACCAGCGACAACAAAATTCAGACTGTAGAGTTTATTCCTGTTCACAAAGATCCAATGTTTGCAATTCTCCCCAAAGGACACCCCTATACCAAATACGATGAAGTACCAATAGAAGCATTTGAGAACATGCCCTTTATTATCTGTGAGTACACTTACACCAGCGATATCCACCGCATATTGAATCAATACAATATCCACCCGGATATCAAATATACAACCTATAATGATTTCTGTGTTCTCTCTATGGTTGAACATAACTTAGGTATCAGTATTCTCCCCGAATTAGTTCTCAGAGGACATACCGGTAATTATGAGGTCCGCCCATTAAAACCTGATATATACAGAACTCTTGGCATGGTGATCCACCCAACTCACGGACGTTCTCCAGCCATGAAAATATTCATCAAATATGCCAAAAAATACTTATTAGAATAGAACGTAGAAAACCCAAACTGGATTTTCTACGTTCTATAATTATTGTTATCTATATTCTCCCATATTAAACACAGCAACTACACCCGGTCCGGTGTGACTTCCGATAACTGTACCTATATTATTAATGAGAATATTATCGACTCCCATCTTCTCCCTGACAACACTTGCAACATATTCTGCATCCTCAAGGCAATCCCCATGAGTGATCATAATAATTTCATTATCCCATCCTTTCGAACGTTCCGCTGCCATATCTACAATCTTATGTAAAGATTTCTTACGGCCTCTTTCTTTTCCGACCACCTGAAGGCAACCTTTATTGTCCATATGAATGATTGGCTTGATCTGAACCATTGTTCCAAGAATCGCTGTTGCCTTTAGATACTCTTCCACCTCTCTGTAAATGATTCAGATCATCGACTGTAACATTGTGGCACACATGGAGCTTATTCTCTTCCACCCACTGTGCTGTTTCTTCAATAGTCTTTCCTTCCTTTTGAAGCTTCAGTGCATAATATAAAAGCATCGCCTCTCCAAGACATGCACTGAGCGTATCAACAACAATGATTTTTCTGTCCGGATATTCCTCCATCAATTCTTCCGCCGCAATTTTCATACTATTACAAGTTCCACTTAAACCATTCATATCTTCATATGTTTTTCCATCAATCGTATATTTCAAAGGAATAACCGGAACATTTCTTTCCTCCTACCATTCCTTCGGAGTATCCACTGTACTGTTTACTGTAATCACATAATTTGACATTGTAAAACCTCCTTCAAAATTATCTTTCAACAGAATTTCCCCAATATATTATACCATCTTTTCACATTTGACGCAAAATTCTTTTTGCTGTTATTACAAACAGGACCGCTGTTGTTGCCACAGAAATAAAATCCGCAATCGGCTCTGCCAAATAGATTCCCATAACTCCAATAAATTTTGGCAAGATAATCGCCAGCGGGATCAAAAGAATGACTTTCCTCAGCAAGGCAATAAACACAGAAACTTTCGCCTGCCCTAACGCAACAAATGTTGACTGACAGGACGACTGGATTCCGAATATTGTCATTCCCAGAAAATAAATCGGCATTACCTGCGCGGTAAGATCTGCCAACTCTTTATTCGTTGTAAAGATACCAGCATAAACCTGTGGCCATATCACTGCGATTCCGGCAAGCACAAACATTCCGAGAAATGTAATCGCAAGCATTCTGATAAAAGCTCCCTTCACTCTATCTTTATTTCCCGCGCCATAATTATAACTGATAATAGGCTGCACTCCCTGAGTAATCCCTTGTGTCGGTATAACAATTAACTGCATAACACTTGTCATAATTGCCATTGTTCCCACATACAGATCCCCTCCGTATCTTTGAAGACCGGAATTCAATGTAATACTCACAAAACTTTCTGTACTTTGCATGATAAACGGTGAGATGCCAAGTGCCGCAATCTTTTTCATAATTTCAGGCTTAAATCTCATATTTTTTACTTTCAGTCTGATCACACTCTTTTTAGATGTAAGAAAGCGTACCACCCACAGTGCACTCACAGCCTGGGAAAGAATCGTTGCAAAAGCTGCGCCCTTCACTCCCATACCAAACGCAAAAATGAATAAAGGATCAAGACAAATGTTAGTAATTGCCCCAATGAGGACAGATAACATTGCTGTTTTCGAAGCACCCTGCCCACTGATAAATGTATTTAACCCCAATGCCAACTGCACAAAAATCGTTCCGATAAGATAAATTCCTATGTAATCCTTTGCATAAACGATCGTAGTCTCGCTCGCCCCAAATGCATACAGAATCGGTGTCTTAAATATGGAAAACACAACTGTAAGCAACAGAGAAAATAAAATAAGCATCCCAGCAGAATTTCCTAAAATCTGTTCTGCTTTATCATAATCCTTTTTGCCAAGCTCAATCGACGAAAGTGGTGCACCTCCCATTCCCGCAAATGCACTAAATGCCGAAATAAGCATAATAATCGGGAATGTAACCCCTACCCCTGTAAGTGCCACATCCCCACATTCTGCAATATGTCCGATATAAATACGATCCACAATATTATATAATACATTGATAAGCTGGGCTGCCACCGCCGGAAGAACCATAGAAACTATCAGCCTTCCGAGTGGTGCTTTCCCCAGTCTCTCGTCCTGTTTTGATAATTCTTGCATGAAGAAATCCTTCTTTCTATATGTCATTCCTTATATACTACACCGGATTTCATATTAATTCAACTTTACATTCAGATAATTTCTCCCGGAAAGTGTCTTATTAAAGCACAGACTACACAGCACTACGACACATCCGAGTCCAAAACCGATCCAGTTAAAAAGTGCTGTCAGGATAAGAAGCTGAAGACGCATAAATTTTAGTGCATAGCCAAGTTCAAAATTGGGCTGTGTATAATTTGCCACAGCTACAAATGCCATATAAAGCATCACTTCACTGTTAAACCATCCGGAATTTACAGAAAATTCTCCCATAACAAGACCCGCGATCACACTCAGCGGTGTACTTAGCATACTTGGAGTATTTAAAGCCGCAAGTCGTAGACCATCGATCGCGATTTCCAGTATCAAAAGCTGGAAAATGAGCGGAATATTCACCATATCTTTTACTGCCACAAAAGCAAAACATTTCGGAAGCCAGTTCAGATTCTGCATGAACAAAAGAAATAATGGTGTCAAAAATACTGTCATGACTGTGATAAGACCTCTGGCAATTTTAAGGTATACATTTGTAAGCGTCGGAAAATAATAATCATTTGCCTCCTCAATCATATCAAAAATTGAGGTAGGCAAAATCATAGCCGACGGTGAATTATCTACAAGAAGAACTACTTTTCCTTCCAATAGGCAAACAGTTGCTGTATCAGGACGCTCTGTAAATTTAAATTTAGGAAAAGGATTATACCATTTTCTCTTAAACAAATGCTCTGCCAGGCTCTGCTGGTTCATGCGGAGTGCATCTGTTTTAATGCTTTTAATGCGCTTTGACACTGTGTCAAGGAGCTCTTTATCTACCCGATCCTTCATATAACAGATCGCCACATCTGTGCGGGAACTTTCGCCAATTTCCACCATCTCCATGACAAGATGAGGATCACGGATTCTCCTTCTCATCATCGCTGTATTAAATACAATCGTTTCTACAAATCCATCTCTTGAGCCTCGAAGCGATTTATCCTTATCAGGTTCTTCTACACTCCTGGCCGGATAAGTCCGACAGTCAATGGCAATACTCGCTTCATACCCGTCAACAAACAGGCATGTTACCCCAGATAACACATTTTTCATGATCTGATCATAGTCGTCAATAACATCCACTTCTACATATGGAACACAACTCCTTGCAAATCCGGTAGCGTCTTTAGGCATCTCTTCTTCTTTTACTTTCATAAAAGAGTCCATAATCTTTAACATCGTTTCATCTTTTGTGAAACCATCTATAAAATAAAACGAAGATACACGGCCCCCGATATAAATATCTCTCCGTATAATGTCAAAACTATCTTTAACCGGAAGGACCTGATCCATATAAGCGGTCGTTTCTTCAATCGATGCAGTTACTTTTTTCATTTCCACATGCATACTCCTTCATCTATTTTCTAGTTAGAGTATCCTGTTTTCAGAAAAATATGTAACCATCATCTCCATATATTTAAATTTTACTTATTTGTAGTACTTCCAAATCCTCCGTTTCTTACTGTAGTAACATTGTCATCTACCGTAATTCCGTACTCCACAAAGATTCCCTGCATAAATCCGGTTCCTGCACCGATATTAAGCACCTTGCCTTCATTGGAATCATTAGTAATCTTTGCGAAAATATGACCTTCATTATCAGAATAGAAATAGTCACTGTCAATAATTCCCACAGTATTGTTTAACTGAAGTCTATATTTAAATCCAAGCCCACTCCTGGGATAGCATTTTAATACCCAGTCAGATTCCATCTCTACGCGTACACCTGTCGGAATTTTTACCGTCTCGCCTGGATTCAAAACCACATCCACCGGAGCAAAAAAATCATAACCTGCTGAACCAGCAGTCGCCCTTTCCGGGAGTTTTATCTCATCATAAATCTTACGGATAATCCCATCATTCCCCGCTCCAAATGAATCCAGAAAACCTTCTTTAAACTGCTCATAGCTAACTTTATAAAACTTTGCGATTCTCTTTGCCATATCTTTATTCCTTTCGAATATTTTCAAATGATTACTTCATATTTTCAAATGATTACTTCATATTTTTCAAAAACATCTTATCATTTCATTAATATCGCGTCAATCCAAACTCTACATCATAAAAAAGTAAGGGAGCCTCGTTTCCTAACTAAACAATTAGTTATTTTTCGAAACTCCCTTAACTTATATTTCACGTTTTGAATTATTAGCTTTATTTGTTATTCAAAGTGCATCCGTCAAAACAAACATTCTATAACAAGCGACTAATCTTTAATGATCGGTATTGGTGTGTCATCTTTCGCATCAAGATTGTTGATATACTTCTTTGTATCTTTTACCATCTGATTTGAAAGGAGAAGCACCGCAATCAGGTTCGGGATTGCCATCAAAGCATTCAGTGTATCGGCAATCAGCCATACTAAATCAAGTGCTACGATTGGAGCAATCGCTGCAACGATAACGTAGAGAATACGGTAAGGAATCAATGCTTTGCTTCCTGCAAAGTATTCTACACAACGCTCGCCGTAATATGCCCATCCAAGTACTGTTGAATAAGCAAAACAGATAATACCAAGAGTCAGAATAATTGGTCCGATAACCGGAATCTGACTAAATGCTGCTGATGTAAGCTGTCCGCCATTCTCAACAGAATCAATATTAATTTCAGGATTTTTCATAATTGTTGTTACAAGTACAAGACCTGTCATCAAACATACAACAACTGTATCCCAGAATGTTCCTGTAGAAGAAACAAGTGCCTGGCGAACCGGATTTCTTGTCTGAGCTGCTGCAGCTGCGATAGGAGCAGAACCAAGACCAGACTCATTAGAGAAAAGACCTCTTGCAACACCAAAACGGATTGCCATCATAATACCTGTACCAACGAGACCACCTGCTGCTGCGCCCGGTGCAAATGCAAGTCTGATGATTGTTCCAAGTGCCGGGATAATGTAATCATAGTTCATAAAGAGGATCACGATACATCCAAGTACATAGAAGATTGCCATGAATGGTACTAACTTCTCACATACACCAGCGATAGACTTAATACCACCAAAGATAACGATTGCGGTCAAAATTGCAATAACAATACCAACAGCGATCGGTGGAACATTAAAGTTTGTCTTTGCAACTTCTGCAATAGAGTTAACCTGTGTTGCACAACCGATTCCAAAGGATGCAAACGCTGCGAAGATTGCAAACAGCATGCCGAGCCATTTCATATTCAATCCTCTCTCCAACGCGTACATTGCACCACCCTGCATACGACCGTCTTCTGTTTTTACTCTGTATTTAACTGCTATGTAAGACTCTGCATATTTCGTAGCAATACCAAATACACCAGTGAGCCAGCACCACAATACAGCACCAGGTCCTCCTAAATAAATTGCTGTACCTACACCAACAATATTTCCTGTTCCGATTGTTGCTGCTAATGCTGTTGTAAGTGCTCCAAAGTTTGATACTTCACCTTCTGCATCCGGATCTTTTGCTATAGACAATTTGATACCTTTTGATACTGTATATCTCTGGATAAAACCGGTACGGAATGTCAGGTAAATGTGTGTACCAAAGAGCAGGATAATCATCGGCCAGCCCCATACGACACCATTAATAGCATTCACAATTGAGTTAATAGTTTCTAACATATTATTCCCCCTTTACATTTTGTTTTGCTCATGCACTTTTAATAATGTTACCTTAAGTCAAAAAAGTATCGGCATTTCGTCGGTACTTTTTCCTTTCGCTATTATTATTGTATCTTAATTCATCTTTAATATCAATAATTGTTATAAAATTCACTTACTATTCGTCATTTCGACGATATTGTGTATACTTTTTCTCGCTAAAGCTATCGTTAATTACATAACAAATTGATATTTACCAATATTTTTTGAATATAATTTCATTTCAGAAAAATACTATTTTTTTGTATACAATTTATTTTGTATATTTTGCACAAAAGGCAGTTCTATATATTGATTACGTCTATTACCTTATATACTATATTTATAATACTCCTATGCAATCCTTTCAGATTTCCGGCGGCATAACCTTAACCTTAACAAGATGATTTGCTGCCTGTTGTATCTGGTCTTTATACACTTCATTCTTATAACGATGAATCTGCATTTTTGTCACTCCCAACTGATTTGCGACCTGCTTAGGGGTAGCTCCATAAGCATAAAGCGTAACCCCACATGTATTGCGTATACTTTCTGCACTGTATTCTGGTATCCCTGCCTTTTTCGCCAGTTTCTTCATAAGCCTGCTCAAATACATAAGATTCAGCTTGTTTCCTCTGCTGTTATAAAAAAGATACTCCACTTCCTTTCTCTGTTCGAAAAATCTTTCAAGAATTCTGGCTGTATCTTCAGGAATATAGCAAAGTTCTTCTCTGCCTTTAATGGCAGCATACATTCCATTTTCATATATGGCAAAATCTTCGGGTTTCAGTTGTATAATTTCTGTTGAAGTCAGTCCGATCCGATAAAGCATCACGATAATTGTATATGCCTGAATGTCTGGTTCTGCCGCCTGGAGTAATCTGTCAATATGCTCAACCGGCACTGATTTTGCAAATTTCTTTTGTTTTTCCAGTACTTTTAAAAATGGATAGAATTCATCCTGATACTGATCATCTATACAATATTTTTTTCTGTTTTCACAAATATACTCTGCAAAAGAATGTAACTCTCTGAATTTTTTTGCAACAGTCTGAGGATTGATCACTTTTTGTGTTATTTTATTCTGCATCATCTGAAAATATTCCTGCACATTATCATTCCGGATTTCAACAAAATCCTTTTCAAAATAGTTCATGATTTCAGATAAATCAGATGCATAAGAAGCCGCAGTAGTGGAACTTCTGAAATGGGCTATAAAATCTATCCAGATATATTGACTCGTCAATTCCGATGCGTAAATGCTTTTTATCATCCTGTCACCTCGCTTGTCTGCTATCCGCGTGAGCGGAATTACTCATAATGTTATTAGTATATATCATACTATAACATTATTATTTAAAAAAATCAAAAAGAAATCCGCAAGTCAAAGATATCTTTCTCTGAACAAGCGGATTATTTTTTAAAATGGCGTTCCGTCTAAATCATACGGTGTCACCTGATACACATAATAATTGAGCCAATTTGTATAAAGGTTATTGGCTGTTGCTCTCCATGTAAGGAGTGGTTTATTTTCTGGATTATTATCCTGATAATAATTTACAGGCATTTCAATCGGAAGTCCTTTGGAAAGATCTCTCTTATACTCTCCGTCCAGCGTCACACGGTCATATTCCGGATGTCCCATGACAAAAATCTGGCGTCCATCCTGAGCCATAGCCAGGAATAATCCTGCTTCTTCTGATTCTGCCAGAACCGTCAATCTCTTATCCGCATGGATTTTATCCAGAGGGATCTCCGTGTGCCGTGAATGAGGAGCTAAAAAGACATCATCAAACCCTCTCACCAGAGGAATCTTTCTGTTCATTACCTTGTGCCAGAATATACCGAATACTTTTTTGTCAAGCTGTACTTTATCAATGCCATAATGATAATAGATTCCTGCCTGTGCTCCCCAGCATAAATGAAGCGTAGATGTCACATGTGTCTTACTCCATTCCATGATCTCTGTCAACTCTTCCCAGTAATCAACCTCTTCAAAAGGTATCTGCTCAACAGGCGCACCTGTAATAATAAATCCATCAAATTTACGATTCTTAATTTCACTGAATTTTTCATAAAATTTATTCAAATGACTGGTAGGTGTATTCTTTGACTGATGACTTGATACAGTTACAAATGTTACATCTACCTGCAATGGTGTATTGGAAAGCGAACGTAAGATCTGAAGTTCCGTATCTTCTTTTAACGGCATCAGATTTAAAAGTCCGATTTTTATTGGACGGATATCCTGATGCATTGCACGATGTTCATCCATCACAAATATATTTTCACTCTCCAGTATCTCTTTTACCGGCAAATCATTTTGAACTCGAATTGGCATAATATATTTCCCCTCTTTATGTTTCTTATTTTCCGTTTACATAGTTTCCTTTATCATCCACATAGCTTTTCGGGTCGTAGGATTGTGTATCTGACGGGAGATTTTTCTTTTCCAGTCTACTGTTAATAAACAATTCCACAACATAATAAATAACCGCAAATGTAGGCACACCCATGATCATTCCTATAAAGCCGAAAAGTCCACCGCCAAGCAAAATGGCAACAATCACCCAGAATGCTGAGAGTCCCGTAGAATTTCCCAGAATCTTCGGTCCGAGTATATTCCCGTCAAACTGCTGAAGTACAAGGATAAACAGAACAAAGTAGAGACCCTGCATTGGATTCTGCAGCATGATAAGAATTGTACTGGGAATTGCTCCGATATATGGTCCAAAAAACGGAATTACATTTGTAACACCTATGATCACACTGATCAGGACTGTATATGGCATCTTCAGAATACTCATGCCAAAGAAACAAAGCACTCCGATAATTGCCGAATCTATAAGTTTTCCTATAATAAACCCACCGAATATCTCATTACTCTTTGTCGTGAAATGAAGCAGCATATTTGCATGTTCCGGCGAAAATATTGCATACACACTTTTCTTACACTGACTGATAAACTTTTCTCTGCTAAATAAAATATATACTGAAACAATAATTCCAATCAGAAAATCAAAGATTCCACTGACAATATTAATCACACCTACCGTAAGATTTGACATCAGTTCATTTGTCTTAGGCAGAAGATCATTACGAAGCCATGTTTCCAGCATCTTACTTCCTTCATTCAATGCAGTTTTTAAAAATGCACTTGTGGTTGATCTTCCGGTTGTCATTTCATTAATTTCCACAACCAGATCATTTAACTGACCTGGGAGTGTATAAATCATACTCCTGATACTGAAATAAAGTTCCGGTACAAGCAGATTACATAATAACACAATCAAAGTGATCATGAGCGTAATAGAAATAAAGATACCGATCCCTCTGGATATCTTTTCAGCCCGTCCCGGCTTTTTTACCTTATTTTGTAAAAACGGCAGTAAATGCCAATCAATTCTTTTTACAATCGGATTCAAAAGGTATGCTATGATACATCCGTAAATAATCGGCTGCAGTATCACAATAATATTAGAAAAAACATCCGAAAGCTTTGTCACCCTCAGCAGAACAAAATAAAAAGCAATACTGGCCGCAACCACAAGGAAAGCAGTAAATCCTCTGTTAAAGTGCTGTCGTATTTTAGAAGGTCCGCTTTTGCCTAAAACCGGTTTTGCACTGTAGTATGCATTTTCCGGTTCCTTTTCTCTTCTCCAGTGTTTTTCCTCATTCTCCGGTTCCTGATTTTCCTTTTCTGTCTCCATAAATCATTCCTCTTCTCTATCATAAAATGGCGTCATCTTTCTCTTTTGTCCATCGTAAATAGTATACTATCGGAATAATTTTACGTCAAGTAAACAAAAAAGAGGGGAAGCTTTTACTTCCCCTTTTGCTTACCTGAATTAAGCATTTCATTTTTTTGAAAATGTCGCACATTCTGTCTGCTCACAGTGACAGGCGTTACTACCTTCCACACTGATCTTTCCTGCATGGCAGATACAATTCTCATTATACTGGCATTCAGTAGCCTTACAGTCAATATTGCTTGTCGCTGATGCCTCACCTGCTATATTGCTATAGCTGTCACCTTTTCTTTCTTCAAAACTGTCACAGCAGGTTTCCTCTGCTCTTTTGGCCTGATTTCCTCCTACAACGATACCGTCAAGGTCACAGTAAAAATTTTTGTTGTGCAGACATGTCTGTACTGTACATTTTAATTCTGGCATAATTCTCTTACCTCCTTATCAGAATACTAACAGCAAGATTATTATGCCCTTAATTCTTTTATTTACACATAAAATATCAGTTAATCTTCTTTTGTCACTTCACGGATTTCCTTGGAATCAATCTCTTCTTTGATTGCTTTGATAAATTCGCAAAGATCTTTTTGTCCTTCATCTCCTGCAAATCTGCTTCTTACAGATACTACTCCCGCTTCTTCTTCTTTTGCTCCGACAACAAGCATATAAGGGATCTTGTTCATCTGAGCCTCACGGATCTTGTATCCGATCTTTTCAGCTCTTGTATCAATTTCTACACGGATTCCAGCATCATTCAGAGTATCAAATACTTTCTGTGCATAATCCATATATTTATCGGAAATCGGAAGTACTTTTACCTGTACCGGTGAAAGCCATGTCGGGAACGCACCTGCAAAATGCTCAATCAAAATACCAATAAATCTCTCAATTGATCCAAATGCAACACGGTGGATCATAACCGGACGGTGTTTCTCTCCATCTGCTCCTGTATATTCAAGATCAAATCTCTGTGGCATCTGCATATCAAGCTGAATAGTTCCACACTGCCATGTTCTTCCGATAGAATCTTCAAGGTGGAAGTCAATCTTTGGTCCATAGAACGCACCATCACCTTCATTTACAACATAATCAAGACCAAGATCATCAAGTGCTCCCTTTAAGCCTTCTGTAGCCATCTCCCAGTCTTCATCACTTCCCATGCTGTCTTCCGGACGAGTAGAAAGTTCTACATGATACTTAAATCCAAACAGACTGTAAACCTCATCGATCAGTGCAGCAACGCCTTTTATCTCATCACGGATCTGCTCAGGTGTCATGAAGATATGTGCATCATCCTGTGTGAAACAGCGCACACGCATCAGACCGTGGAGCTGTCCGGATTTCTCATGACGATGAACAAGGCCAAGTTCACCTGCACGGAGCGGAAGATCTTTGTAAGAACGAGGTTCTGATTTATATACAAGCATACCGCCAGGACAGTTCATCGGTTTTACTGCATAATCTTCGTCATCGATAACAGTTGTATACATATTATCTTTATAGTGATCCCAGTGTCCGGAATTTTCCCACAGATGTCTGCTTAAGATAATAGGTGTTGAAATTTCCACATATCCGTTTTTCTTATGAAGATCTCTCCAGTACTCTAACAGTGTATTTTTAAGAACCATTCCCTTTGGAAGGAAGAACGGGAATCCCGGTCCTTCTTCGCACATCATGAAAAGTCCAAGTTCTTTTCCAAGCTTTCTATGATCACGTTTCTTTGCTTCTTCCATCATGTGAAGGTATTCATCAAGTTCTGCCTTCTTTGGATATGCTACACCATAAATACGTGTCAGCATCTTATTCTTCTCGTCACCTCTCCAGTATGCTCCTGCAAGGCTGGTAAGCTTGAATGCTTTTACAGGCTTGGTGGACATCAGATGCGGTCCTGCACACAGATCTGTAAATTCTCCCTGACTATAGAAGCTTATTTCTTCTCCCTCTGGCAGATCTTCAATCAATTCTACTTTATATGGTTCTTCTTTTTCTTTAAAAAATGCAATTGCATCTTCTCTTGATTTTGTAAATCTTTCCAGTGGAAGATTTTCTTTCACGATTTTTTTCATTTCAGCTTCGATTTTTTCAAGATCTTCCGTTGTAAATGGTGTCTCACGATCGAGATCATAGTAAAAACCATTTGCAATGGATGGTCCGATTGCAAGCTTTGTTTCCGGATAAAGACGTTTGATTGCCTGAGCCATAATATGAGATGCTGTATGGTTAAATGCTCCTTTTCCTTCCTCAGAATCAAAAGTCAGTATTTCAAGTTCACAATCATCTTGGATCTCTGTTCTGAGATCTGCAACTTCTCCATTGATTTTTGCGGCTGTAGCTACTCTGGCAAGTCCCTCACTGATATCACTGGCGATATCGATTACTGACATCTTTCCAGCATATTCTTTTTCTGTTCCGCCTTTTAACGTGATTTTCATAGTTTTTAATTCCTTTCTTTATTCTTTTCTTTTTTATTTTTCCTTGTTTTTTTCTTTGTGCTTTTGATATTCTTTCATGAACAATTCATGAAACTGTGGACTGGATTGTTTTAATGACAACGGTCTTCCTGTACTATCTAAAAAACAATGCTTTGAACTGCCTTTACAATGGACTTTTCCAGTCTTATCACTGATAACTTCATAACCCATCGTAAGCTTGATCCCATTGTATTCCTTTACCCAGATTTCTATCGTTACACTGTCTCCAAAATGGAGCATCCTGAGATAACTTGCTTCAACAGAAAGTACAGGACTTATAATCCCCTGTTCCTCCATCTTATCATAACCAATCCCCATCTCCTGCATATAGTCTATCCTTGCTTCCTCAAACCAGCGAATGTAATTGGAATGATGAACGATTCCCATCTGATCCGTTTCATAATAAAACACTTTTCGTTTGTATAAATGATTGCTGCTCATCTGAACTAATATTCCCCCCCCTGTAGAAAAAATTTCAATTAATAAAAAAGCCCCTTACAGCATAAAATACTGTAAGGGACGAGTATTACAAAAATCTCGCGGTTCCACCCTACTTTGAACTGATATGTATCTATCAGAACCACTCATTATGATGATAACGGAATCACCGGACTGTTTTTCAGTCACTCAGAGGTGGTCTTCAGAAGGTTCCAAAATGAAAAGCTCACAGCCTCAAGGCTTCTCTCTCTGTAATTTCTTTCCCAACTTACTCTTCTCTTCAACGTTTTTTCAATCTTCTATCATTATATCATTGAATCAGACTTTGTCAACCTCGATTCTTCAAATATGCACCCTGTCAAATCTGCATCCACATTCTCCAGACAGCCAGGCATTCCCGCACAAGATAATTTACAAAAAGCACTGGGTGTGTGTGCGCCGCCAGCGGATACACGTTCCTATATCCAAGCCTTTTTGCATAACAGCATGCCCGATATAAATGAAAATCATTGGAGACAATTGCCACTTCTGCACCCATATCTTTAATAATTGGTTGAGAAAATTTAAGATTCTGCTCTGTTGTTTTAGAACGGCTTTCTTTTAAAATTCGGTCTTTGGAAATCCCTTTTTCCAGAAGATATGCCTCCATCGCATCTGCCTCAGCAATCTCTTCTCCTTTCCCCTGACCGCCGGAAACGATCAATATGGTCTCCGGATATTTTTTTGCATACATTGCCGCTTTTTCAAGTCTCCGCCTCAATGAATCTGTAACTTTTGTTCCGCGCACCTGCGCTCCAAGCACAATCAGATATCTGTACTTTCGCTCTTTTTCAAAGCATATCATCCCAATAATCAATACTTCCGTCAGAGCAAAAAGCACTACGGAAATTAATATGGCACTTATCAAAACACACTGGATCATCTTTTCTCTGACCACACAGAAAATAAAGATACAAAAACATCCTGCAGCCAGCCAGAAACGGGAAAAAGTAGAATCCCATTTTTTAAGGACGATACAGATTACCGCATAATAGATCAGACAGATAACTCCAAAAAAAAATGTGACTATTTTCCACAGCATTTTTTATATTTTTTGCCAGAGCCACAAGGACACGGATCATTACGTCCAATCTTTTTCTCTTTACGGATCGTTGTTGATTCTTTCTGCTCTTTATAAAGTTTCTTTAACTCTTCCTCCGAATAAATCTCTTTCCACTGTGGAAGTTCATATAACCAGTCAGCTTTCGCTGCAACCATATTCTTATAAAGTTTCTCTTTATCAAATGCCAGACTTACTTCTGTATCTTCATCCATAGTCTCAATCGGATTTTCCACTTTTAAGCTCTCATTGATACCATCTAAAAATCCTACCATTGTGAGAACTTCCTGGTCATACTTTTCTGCCAGCTCCTTTACTGTTCCTTTTACCTCTTCATCCGGATTTGTGAGAAGCTTTTCATAAATTTCTTTTTCAATCTGAAAATAACTTCCCCAGAATCTCTGAAGCTGTCCTCTGTCAGCACTCTCATTGTATGCAATATCTCTCCACTGTTCTAATAATGTACGACTCATATTTTCATACTCCTTTGTATATATTTGCTTTTTTTATATTTTGCTTATATAATATTAGCGATATGTAAATGTTTATTGTATATTGATATCCATTTACAACGCCATATACTATTACAGTATACTAAAATCAATCTTAGATGTAAAGGAAAGATTCTTATGAAAAAAACAAAACGGATTCTCGCACTCATTGGCGCAATCCTCCTGATTGGCATGTATGCCTGTACATTGATCTTTGCACTCAGCGGCTCTGAAAATGCCACATCTCTTTTAATGGCTTCCATAGCATGTACAATTATAGTCCCTGTGTTTATATATGCTTACATGTTAATTTACCGGGTATTAAAAGGCCGGGGTTATGATGACGAGGATGACAATCAGCAACAATAAAAACAGGTTCTAAAGAACCTGTTTTTATTATATAAACCTACATATATAACTCCGCTAAAATCAACTGACCACCTTCTAAATAAAGGGGATTCACTCTGTCTGCATCGTCTTTTTCTCTTTTTCTTTTTCGTTTAACAAGGTATTCTTCCATCGAGATGGATTCCCGATTCGTATTTTCTTTCTTTTGCCACATAATAATACCTCCATTCTTAATTATAACTCCACTCTAACAGATATATGAGAGAACCTCTCAAATTATTCCTGTTTTTTGAAAACACACTCTTAAACAGACTATGTTTTCACCCCTATGTATCTGATACAACGATCTTTATACATCTATTGTAAAGTTAAAATATGGCGATATTATGTCACAATTCTGAAAATATCCTAAATTATTTATTAAACTAAGATTATTATTTACTTCTGTAAATAATATCGTTTCTTCCAGGTCCATTAGAAACCATAGTAATCGGATATCCGATATGTTCCTCTACAAACTCAATATACTTACGGCAGTTTTCCGGAAGATCTTCATATTTCTTGATACCTCTGATATCACAGTTCCATCCCGGAAGTGTCTCAAGCACTGGTTTTGCTTTCTCAAGCAGATGTGTTGGCGGGAAATCTGTAGTAACCTCTCCGTCAATCTCATAACCTACACACACCGGAATCTCATCCAGATAACCAAGTACATCAAGGACTGTAAATGCTACATCTGTAGTTCCCTGCATTCTGCATCCGTATTTGGACGCAACACAGTCAAACCATCCCATACGTCTCGGACGTCCCGTCGTTGCACCAAATTCTCCGCCGTCTCCTCCACGACGTCTCAGTTCATCTGCTTCTTCACCAAAGATCTCGCTGACAAATGCACCTGCACCTACTGCACTGGAGTATGCCTTACATACTGTAACAATCTGTTTGATCTCATATGGTGGGATACCTGCGCCGATTGCACCATATCCTGCTAATGTAGAGGAAGATGTAACCATCGGATAAATACCATGATCCGGATCTTTCAGGGAACCAAGCTGTCCCTCAAGAAGAATATTCTTCCCCTCTTTAATTGCATTATGGAGGAAAAGTGAAGTATCACATACGAATGGCTCTACCATCTTTTTATACTCCTGAAGTTCATTATATAGATCATCAGGATCGATCAATGGTTTATGATAAAGATGCTCTAACAAAACATTTTTCTGTTCTGCAACACGCACTACTTTTTCTTTCAGCAGTTCATCATCAAACAATTCGCTGACCTGAAAACCAATTTTCGCATATTTATCTGAATAGAAGGGAGCGATTCCTGACTTTGTGGAACCGAAAGATTTTCCTCCCAATCTCTCTTCCTCATATGCATCAAAATTCTTGTGATAAGACATTACCATCTGCGCTCTGTCAGACACTAAAATCTTCGGCATCGGAACATCTCTGTCCACGATAGACTGCACTTCTTTAAATAATACCGGAATATCAAGTGCAACACCATTTCCGATAATACTGGTTGTATGATCGTAGAATACTCCTGATGGCAGGGTATGTAATGCAAATTTGCCATAATCATTTATAATCGTATGACCTGCATTAGCTCCTCCCTGAAAACGCACGATAATATCAGCTTCTCTGGCAAGCATGTCTGTAATTTTACCTTTACCCTCGTCTCCCCAGTTAGCACCTACTACTGCTTTTACCATATCAATTCCTCCTGTATTGTCAATCTTACTGACATTCGATTTCAAGACTTTTTAAGCCACCGTGCCTATTATACTATATTTTCGGGCATCTGTAAAACATTTTCTACATCAAAGGCGCCACAAGTCTTAACACCTGACCTGCAACCTTTGTAAGCATTGTTCTGTTCTTTACTTCAAGCAGAGTTACCTTATGACATTTTGCGAGAGTTTGCTGAAAATCTCTCTCAATCTTGTCAATCTCTGAATTGTTATAGATAAATGCGCCACATTCAAAATGCAGGTACAGACTCCGGTAATCAAGGTTGATTGTACCGACTGTCGCTGTGTCATCATCTGATACAAATACTTTCGCATGTACAAATCCCGGCGTATATTCATAAATCTGCACACCACTTTCGATCAATTCCTGATAATAAGTTTTTGCCACCGCAAAAGCATACCATTTATCCGGAATATGAGGCATGATAATAATTACTTCTATACCACTTTTTGCCACTCTCGTCAGTGTTGTGATCATTTCATTATCCAGAATCAGATATGGTGTCATGATATGCACATACTTTTTGGCATGATTCAAAATGTGAAAGTATACTTCCTCCCCCACATTTTCATTATCAAAAGGACTGTCTGCATAAGGAATGACATAACCCAGCTCTCTGCGGATACCATTTCTTTTTGGAGTCAGATAGCGTCCGTAATGCTCCAGTTTCCTTTCATCTACATTCCACATTTCAAGAAACATCATCGTAAGGCTCTGTACCGCATCTCCTTTTAGCATGACCGCCGTATCTTTCCAATGGCCAAAACGGACTTTCCTATTAATATATTCATCTGCAAGATTTACACCACCGGTAAATCCAACCTTACCATCTATCACACAGATTTTTCTGTGATCTCTGTTATTCTGTGTGGTTGACAAAAATGGTTTTACTGCATTTGCCATCTTGCATTGAATGCCATATTTTTTTAATTGCTTTGGATATCCATAGGGCAAAAGACTGATTGCGCACATCCCATCATACATGAAACGCACTTCCACACCTTCTTTTGCCTTCTGTCTCAACACTTTTAAAATTGCTCCCCACATGTAGCCTTCATCAACAATAAAATATTCCATGAAAATAAACTTGCGGGCTTTTTGAAGCTCGTGCATCAGATATTTAAATTTATATTCACCTAAAGGAAAATATTTTACTTCTGTATTCCGATATGTAGGAAATCCAAGCTGATGTGACAGATAGTAAGACAACTGTGCATTAGCCGATTTGCTCGCCCAGATTGCATCCACAACTTCCGGATCCTGCTGCATATAAGGAACTGTCTCCAGTTTTAATGTTGCAAGCCTCTGTTTCATAAATCTTGTTCCCACTTGTGTTTTTACATACAAATAAAACATCGCCCCAATAACAGGAAATGCCATAACAAATAAAATCCAGGTCATCTTAAAAGCCGGATTTCCCTCTTCATTTATAATGTAAATTACAACACCTACACTCAGAATCGTAAACGCTCCATATATGTATGCCATATATTCCTGCAGATAAAATGTGGTACCGATAAATACACCAAGCTGTATCAAAATCAGAATCAAAAAGATTCCGGTACGGCTGAATACAATTCTAAATAGGCCTTTCTTCGCTGTTTTCGCCGCTTTTCTACTGCTCATCTAATCTCTCCTTTTCAATTCAAACAAAAACATATAAGACAGTCTAACATAAATTATTAAAAATATCACCTCCCCCTTTCTTTTTTTTGTGAAAAGTATTACAATACATATAATATTTAGCAATATTCATTGAAAGGAGACTTATAATATGAAAAAAATGCTGAAAAGATTATTAGGATTGGCTGCAATCGGTACTGCCGCTGCAGGTATTTTCTATTATTTTAAGAAAAATACGGGGATCGATGACGATGAGTTTGATGATGACTTCAGCGATGATGATTTTGATCTTGACAACGATCTGAAATCCGCATCTGACAGAGAATATGTATCTTTGAATAGTGCTGCAAATGCAGCGAAAGAGAAAGCTGAGGATGTTTGTGAATCTGTTTCTGAAAAAGTTGAGAATGCTGCAGAGGCTGTCGCTGAAAAAGCTAAAGACGCCGCTGAAACTGTCGCTGAAAAAACTGAGGATGCCGCTGAGGCTGTCGCTGAAAAAGCTGAAGATATTGCTGAGGCTGTCGCTGAAAAAACTGAATAGTATATAATAAAATTACATGGAATAGGCTCACAGCTGACATATCAGCTATGAGCCTTTTTTATGACTCAGTCTCGGAATAAATCAGCCCAGCATTCTATCAGTATATGAATCGCCTCTTTAATCTGTTCCTCTGAAAGATTTGCATATCCAAGCAGAATCGTTGGTCTTGCCTTCTCGTCTTCGCAGATGCGGTAATCAGACAGCCCATACACTCTGATGCTTTTTTCTTTGGCACGGGAAATCAATGTTTCTTCCGTAACCCCATCTTCAAATGTAAGCAAAAGATGAACACCCGCATGTTCCCCGGAAATAGTGCACACAGATGAGAGCGGCCTAAGCGCTTCGATAAGAACATCATGTCGTCCTTTATACATTGCACGCATCTTATTCAAATGCCGTTCATAGTACCCATCTTCCAGAAATCTCTGAACAATCATCTGATCCACCTTTGATACTGTAGAATTTACAAACCGATAGCGATCATTATACAAATCCAGAAGTTGCTTTGGTAAAACCATATAACTTAATCGGATTGCCGGTGCAATTGATTTTGAAAATGTTCCCAGATAAATCACTTTTCCGTTTCCGTCATAGCCTTGAAGAGCAGGAATTGGTTTTCCTTTGTAACGAAACTCACTGTCATAGTCATCTTCTATAATATATCTGCCTTCTTTTTCATTTGCCCACTTTAAAAGTTCCATCCGGCGTTTAATCGGCATGACGATACCTGTCGGATACTGATGAGAAGGTGTCACATATGCAATATCCGCATCCGTCTTCGCAAGTACATCCACCTCCATGCCATTTTTATCCATAGACACAGGAATTGTGTGGTAAGACAGACTTTCTGCCAGACGATATGCCTGCTTGTAAGTTGGATCTTCAAAAGCAATCTTATGAAAAGGTCCCAGAATAATACCAAGAAGCATAACGATATAATCGCTTCCCGCTCCAATGATAATCTGATCCGGTTCACAATTCACTCCTCTCGCCTGATACAGATAATTACACACTGCATTGCGAAATCCATATTCCCCCTGTGAATCTCCGGAGCGAAACAGCTCCGTCTTATCATCAATCAATATGTCTTTTGAAAGCTTTCTCCATACATTATAAGGAAAGCTATTTAAATCCACACCATTCGGTGAAAAATCAAACTTATACTGTTCTTTTACAGCTTCTTTCTTAAGATGTTTTTCCTTTGGCTTTTCAAAATGATAAAGCTCATCTATCTGCGCCACAAAAAATCCTCTGTATGGAGCAGATTCAATAAACCCTTCTGATAGAAGCTGCTCATACGCAAGCTCAACCGTACTTCTACTCACCTCCAAATGCCTTGAAAGTGCCCGTGTAGATGGAAGTTTTTCACCATAAGATATTTTACCGCTCTGGATATTTTTCTTAATATATGTATAAATTTGCTCATAAAGAGGAATTTTAAAATCTGTTTTCAAATTAATCGTCAATTCATTCATAATAAAATCTCCATTCAGTACAGGGCATTTATCAAACCAAAGATACCCTATTTTTAATTAAGGACGCAGATTTGAAAATA
>JBJEMB010000038.1:0-24726 GCA_051879455.1 Lachnospiraceae bacterium | reverse complement strand
ACTGTTACTAATCGGTCGAGGGCATGACCAAGCAAGGTGATAGGTAAAGGATGAAGGATTCTTGTATGCAGTTTTGAAGATATATAAAATAACCCTTGCAAAATTTATTGCAGGGGTTTATAATATTCGAGTAAGTTAATAATCCTCGATAGCTCAATGGTAGAGCACACGGCTGTTAACCGTGGGGTTGTTGGTTCGAGCCCAACTCGGGGAGCTAAAAGACCTGTAAATATCTATTTACAGGTCTTTTGTATGTAAAGTAGAAAATATCAGATAGAGTTTTATGAAGAAAAAATTGAAAAAAGTATGCAAATAAATTTTGCATACTTTTTTTCAATAATTAGTTCTATGTAATATTAGTCTTCTGTAATTTTAATAACAGCTTTTACAATATCAGCTTTGTTGTTCATGCTGTAATCCATAGCTTTCTGTGCTTCGGAAAGTGGGAAGATATCTGTTACGATTCCTTTTACATTAACTTTTCCGCTTGCTACTGCATCAATAGCGATTGGGTAAATGTGACGATAACGGAATACAGTCTTGAATGTAAGCTCTTTGTCAAGGACAAGACTCATTGGCAATGTCATCTCGCCGCTCTTGCTGTATCCTACTAAAACGATATTAGAACCTTTTCTTGCAATCTTGATTGCCTGAACTGTTGTAATCTGTGTTCCGGCTGTCTCAATAACAAGATCAGCACCTTCGCCGTTTGTGAGTTCATTTACTTTTGCGATTACATCTTCTTTGGCTCCGTTAATAACGCCGGTTGCACCTAATTCCATAGCTTTTTCCAGACGTTTTTCCATGATATCTACAACATAAACTTCTGATACACCTCTTGCTTTCAGTGCCATCATAGATACAAGACCGATACATCCTGCGCCCATTACAACTGCTTTCTGTCCGAGATGTGCATCTCCCTGAATTGCTGCGTGGAAACCAACTGCCAGTGGTTCGATCAAAGCGCCTTCCAGTGTGCTTACATTTTCCGGAAGCTTGAAGCAAAGATCTGCCTCGTGTGCAACATATTCCTGGAAAACACCGTCAACCGGTGGGGTAGCAAAGAAGATAACATCAGGACAAAGATTATATTTTCCCTCGCGGCAGAATTTACAATGTCCACATGTTTTTCCTGGCTCAAGAGCTACACGATCACCAACCTGCAAATGTTTTACATCTTCTCCGACTTCGACAACAACACCGCCAGGTTCATGTCCAAGAACAAATGGGGGTTCTACAACATAATCACCAATTGCACCAGTCTCATAGTAGTGCATGTCAGAGCCGCAGATACCTACGTATTCCAGCTTTACAAGTACTTCATTGGCTGCCGGTTTTGGGATATCTCTTTCTTCAAATCCCATTTTTCCGATTCCGTTCATTACAGCAACTTTCATTTTTCCGTCCATAATAATGATACCTCCTGATTTGAGCAACTTATTTAAAGTATTTACTAAAGTAATTATATTATTATCCGAAAGTATAAAAAAGTCAATACAATATCACCAAATATATCAGGAAAAATTATTATCTTTTACTGATTACTTCCAATCAAGCATATAGCGTTGGAATACAACAGCGTCGTGAGCATCTTTATCAAGCTGTTCTTCCGATGCACCGCGGCTGATATCACGCCAAACGTGAATATCTTTTCCAACCTGGCCACCCATGTTAACGAATGGCTCCATAACAACAGCTCCGTCATATTTTACATCGCGGAGAGCTTCTCCGATTTCACGCCATGGTGTACGACCTTTTCCAGGAACCATACGATTGCATTCGCCTGTGTGGAAATGTCCGAGCAGGCTTCCGGCAGTACGGATTGCATCAGCGATACTTGTTTCTTCAATGTTCATATGGAAAGTATCAAGCATAACTTTTACATTATCTTCTCCGACTTCTTTTACAAATGCAACGCCTTCTTCGGCAGTATTGAGAATGTGATTTTCGAAACGATTCAGCACTTCCATTCCGAGAGTAATATCATACTGCTTAGCGATT
The DNA here is from genome assembly GCA_051879455.1 of Lachnospiraceae bacterium. Lineage (GTDB taxonomy): Bacteria > Bacillota > Clostridia > Lachnospirales > Lachnospiraceae > MD308. The sequence continues at coordinate 22,725 of JBJEMB010000038.1, read as the reverse complement.
GGGGCAAGAGTCTGCATACCTGCAACGCTTCGTTTCCAGTCTTCAGATTTATCGGCAGTATCAAAATTTACCGGCCAATAGGAGTAAAGTGCACCACCGATTAAATGGATATCAAGCTGTGCCATTACATCAAAGAGACGTTTATACCATTCAATGGCACCTTTTACTATTTCTGGTTCAGCGGCACCCATATTGTGTTCGTAAGAAGGGCCATATCCTGCTGTGAGCTGGATTCCATTGCTTTTGGCGCATTGTTTTAGTGAACGGATCTGTTCAGGAGTATATTCCGGAAGCGGTGTAGCACCAATCTCGAGAATATCAAATCCGAGGCGGGCAACTTTGTCGACATAATATTCATAGCTGGCTGCCCATTCTTTTTCCCAATAAGCATAGTAAATTCCGTGTTTCATGAGTCATCCTCCTTTATTATAATATCTTTATTTTATGACGATATTATATCATTTCATATTATAAATTCCAATCTTTTTTAAAGAATATTTATAAAAGTATTTTAAGTCAAAACATTATATAAAATGATTTCAAAAGCAATTGGCATACAGTTGACGCAATTTTTCCTATTTGATAAAATAGAAAAAGGGAAAAAATAAGGTTTATCAAGAAACTTATTAGTTTACAGACGATAAATTTGAGGGTGAGTATATTTTGTAATTGAATAAGGAGGTAAAAATATGCCAGATTTAACGTTTGGAGAACAGGTAAAGATTGTACTTAGCCGCAGAGGTATGACGATTAAGGAGCTCGCGGAGATCATTGAAGAACGTACCGGGAAGAAGATGTCTCGTCAGAATCTAACACAGAGACTTGGGAGAGATAATTTTCAGGAGCAGGATATGCGGATGATCGCATCAATCCTCAAGTGTCCATTCCAACTCAGTATTTTAGGAGAAGATATATTAGAAGAATCCGAAGAAGATATGCTATCAGAGAAGAGAATAATAGAAGATACAGAACGATCAATTGTTGAAGAATCCGCAGGAGAAGATACAGAAAAAAATACGTCACCTTCGGAACGGGGAATAACGGTTGGAGAATTCCTTGATATACAGGAGGAAATGGATGAATTTGCTTCGGATATGCTACTGAAAGAAGTGCTAGCAGAGATGGATGCAATTGAGCGTGAAAACAAAGAAAGAGAGCATGAGTCAAAGCATCACAATGGATCTGATGAGAGTGAAAAGACAAAAAAATCTGGTTGGATGTCACATCTAAAATTCAGACGTAGAGAAGAAAAAACGGAAGAAAAAGAGGAGAATACGTCTTACTTTGATGAGGAAGATGAATCGGTCAATGTTGATGAAGTAGGGATTATCGATGCAGATGATTTTGAACCTGAGGAAGAAAAGACAGATCCTTCTCCGAAACCGGTATTGACGAAAGAGATTGAACCGAAAAAGGAAGCGATGCCGGAAAAAGAAGAGGAAAATCCGGAGATTGGAGATGTTAATCCATATACTGGAAGAGAGTATGCGACTAACAGTGTACGAATGCATCCCAAGCGGATTGGTTATGTGCAGGTCTATGACCGGAAAGTGCACAATTGGACAGATATGACAGAGTGGGCTTTTCTTGGGTATCAGGAGAGAAAAAAAGTACTTCTGGGGAAGGATTATGAGCCCCCGATCTATCTTGATTAAAAGAGAGAAAGAATATGAATTGGAATCAGTTATTATCAACAAAGAGAAGCAGAGGAAGTACAAATAAATATTCGAAAAGCAGTGACCTTAGAAGTGAGTTTGAAAAAGACTATCACAGAATTATTGGGAGTGCATCTTTTCGGAGACTTCAGGATAAGACGCAGGTGTTTCCGTTGGATAAAAGTGATTTTATCCGTACGAGGCTGACCCATTCCTTAGAGGTTTCTTCGTTTGCAAAGTCACTGGGACAGAACATCGGGGAAAATATTCTGGCATACAGAAGAGATCCGAGCTTTACACCACGTATGAAAGAAGATATCTGCAGTATTCTTCAGTGTGCAGGTCTGATACATGATATTGGGAATCCACCTTTTGGTCATTTTGGGGAGGTAGAGATAAGAGAGTGGTTTGAGAGAAAGCTTCCGGTTCTTAAATTTCGGGGAACTCCGATTTCAGAAGTATTGACAGAACAGATGAGACAGGATCTGTATCATTTTGAAGGAAATGCACAGGCGCTTCGACTGGTGACGAAGCTGCATTTTCTTGTAGATGACAGTGGAATGAATCTGACATACGCATTGCTTGGAACGATTATCAAATATCCGGTTTCATCCATTGAAATCAATAAACGTTCTGGCGATATTAAAGATAAAAAGATGGGCTATTATTATGCCGATAAGGAAATTTTTGAAGAAATCCAAAAGGAGACTGGGACAAACGGAAAGCGCCATCCACTCACATTTATCCTTGAGGCGGCAGATGATATTGCGTATAAAACAGCAGATATCGAAGATGCTTTCGTGAAAGGTTTTATAAGTTATAATCGCCTTTTGGAGGAACTTAAGGAGCTTCAGATGTTATATCGACAGGAAGGACCAGGCGCGTTTTACCCGGCAGATAAATTAGAAGAGATTTATCTGGTCGGAAAAGAACGGCATGTAGATAATCCTGAAGAATACGCAATTAAAAACTGGATTGTAAGAGTTCAGGGCTTCTTGCTGAACTGCGCGACTTATGGATTTACTTCCAATTATACAGCCATTATGAATGGAGAGTATAAACATGATCTGTTTTACCATACATTTGCGGAGAAACTAATGGATCTTTTAGGAGATTTTGCATTCCGGGAGGTATTTACATCAGATGCAATTTACAGGATGGAAGTGTCAGAGTCCGCAATGATCGACTATTTAATGGAGAAATTTGTGTCGGCAGCAATAAAATATGATGATAATACAGAGAAATTGGGAACCATTGAATCCCGCATAATCTGGTTTATTTCTGACAATTACAAAAATGCATACCATCGCCAGGCAAGGGGAAAGTCTGAGGCGGAAAAATTATATCTAAGGCTTCTGTTGGTGACGGATTATATCTGTGGAATGACGGATAGTTATGCAAAACGGTTATATCAGGAACTGAATGCAATGATATAATGTGGCATATTAAAACAAGTGGTAGTGATAAGATATAAATAGGAATGAAATAGAAAACAAGTGAATAGATTGTGATGAATGAACCAGAATGGAAGTGTGGTTTTGAAACGATTTATTCGCTATTTGTACGAGTATGAACAGGAAAAGCGCATGCGGAATGTGGGCTTTGTAAAGGTAGAGCAGGATGAAGAGCAGTGTACAGTTCACATACACGGCAAAGGGATGCTTGACGGGAATGAAAAGGAGCTTACACTTTATAGTTTCTATATACAGGACGGACAATGTATCGGCATACAGCTTGGAACGATTGTATGTTCAGGACCGGCGCTGAATGAATCATGGAAATATACGAAGAATGATGAGAATTTTACAAAAAATTTCAGCAGGATAAATGGCGTGATTCTGGAAAATGAACAGGGTCGGCGTTATGCGTCAGTATGGGATGATACTCCGGCCGATATTTCACGCATGAAGATATTTGAAGGCGATACTGAACGTGAGCCAAGAAGAGAGATGCCAGAGGAAATATCTGAAGAGAGAAATGACAGCATAGAACGGAAAGAAGAAACTGGAGAAGACCGGAAAGAAGACCGGAGAGAAGAACAAGGAGAAGACCCAGGGGGAGATTCGTTCATAGTGCAGAGTGAACAATTTCCGGGAATGTCGATTAGTATTCCCTCCAAAAAAATGGAATTTCGAATCAGGAAGATTCAGCGTATGGAGATATCGAAACTGGCACGTTGTGAATGGAAGCTTGCAAATAATAACTTTCTGATGCATGGATATTATAATTATCATCATCTGGTACTTTTGGAAAATGATTCTCAGTTTATGCTGGGTGTTCCCGGAATTTATCATGAAAAAGAGAAAAGGGCAGCAGAAATTTTTGGATTTCCAAAGTTCATCGCGCTTGATGAGCTGGATATTACATTGGATCCCGAAGAAAAAAATGAAGAAGAGGTTTTTGGTTATTGGTGCAGACCGGTAAAACGCAGTCTTCGGTGGGAATAAGAACGCTAAAGCCACTTAGAGGAAAAGGATTGACAATTATTTGACTCTGTGGTAGTTTAAATAAAAAGAAATGGTATTGATAAATAATACCATTTTGCGAGCGTTAAAAATCAGTAAAACGAAGGAGGAGTAAGATCATGGAACTAACATTAAATGGCGTTAAGAATCGCGAGGAATGGGCGAAGGCAAATATTGCGCTTCCAGGCTACGATATTGAAGCTGCAGTGGAAGCAAGCAAAAAGAATCCGCAATGGGTTCATTTTGGAATCGGTAATATTTTCCGTATTTTCATTGGAGGAATTGCAGATACGCTTCTGGAAAAAGGAGAGATGGACCGAGGCATCGCTTGTGTGGAATCTTTCGATTTCGATGTAGTAGATAAAATTTATGATCCTTTCGATAATCTTGCACTGAGTGTTATCCTCAATGGTGACGGAACGCAGGAGAAAAAAGTACTTGGGTCCCTTACCGAAGCAATTAAAGCACAGAGTTGTGATGAAGCTGCATGGAAGAGATTAAAAGAAATCTTTTGTGCACCGAGTCTTCAGCTGGTATCCTTTACGATTACAGAGAAAGGCTATGCACTCAAAAAAGCGGATGGAACTTTCTTTGAATTTATTATGAAAGATATTGAAAACGGACCGGAGAAAGCAACAAGCGCAATGGCAATCGTGACTGCTATGCTTTTGGAGCGTTTTAAAAATGGTGCAACTCCACTTGCGCTGGTATCTATGGATAATTGTTCACAGAACGGTGCAAAATTACGTGAATCGGTTCTTACTATGTCAGAAGAGTGGAAAAAACGTGGCTTCGTAGATGATGCGTTCTTAGCTTATGTAAGTGACGAAAGTAAAGTATCGTTCCCATGGTCAATGATTGATAAGATTACTCCAAGACCGAGTGAAAAGATTGCAGATGAATTAGAGGCAGCCGGAGTGGAAAATATGCAGCCGGTTATTACTTCTAAGAGAACCTATATCGCGCCGTTTATTAATGCAGAAGGCCCGCAGTACTTGGTTATTGAAGATTCCTTCCCGAACGGACGTCCGCCGCTTGAAAAGGCTGGAGTTTATATGACAGACAGAGATACTGTTAACAAATCGGAAAGGATGAAAGTAACAGTATGTCTGAACCCAATTCATACAACATTAGGACCATATGGATGTCTGCTTGGATATGATCTGTTCTCAGATGAAATGAAAGATCCTGATATGTTAAAACTTGGAAAACTGGTAGGTTACGGAGAAGGAATGGATGTGGTTCCGGATCCTGTGATTCTTTCGCCAAAAGCATTCCTTGACGAATGTATGAATGAAAGATTCCCGAATCCATATCTCGGTGACACATGTCTTCGTCTGTGTACAGATTCTTCACAGGGACTGGGAGTTCGTTTCGGAGTTACTGTGAGATCTTATGTAGAGAAATACGGAGATGCTAAAAAACTTGTGGGAATACCGCTTGCAATTGCAGGATGGCTTCGTTACCTGCTTGGTGTAGATGATGAAGGAAATACATATGAGCTCGCACCGGACCCGATGGTAGAAGAGATGAAAGAACAGCTCGCAGGAATTGTGATTGGAGATCCTTCCAGCTTTAAAGATCAGCTGAAGTGGATTCTTTCTAATGAAAATGTATTTTATATCAATCTTTATGAAGCAGGAATCGGTGAGCTGATCGAAGACATTTTCAGAGAAGAGATCGCAGGACCGGGTGCAGTAAGAGCAACCGTTCAGAAATATCTTGCATAAATGGGGAATTTGATGCTAAGTATAGACGAAAAATACATGAAGGAAGCAATCAAACAGGCAAAAAAAGCATATGCCATCGGCGAAGTGCCAATTGGTTGCGTGATAGTGTATCAGAATAAGATTATCGGGCGGGGATATAACCGCAGAACAATTGATAAAAATACTCTGGCTCACGCAGAACTTATTGCAATCCGAAAAGCCAGCAAAAAAATGAATGACTGGCGGCTGGAGGAGTGTACGATGTATGTGACACTGGAACCATGTCAGATGTGTTCAGGAGCGATTGTGCAGTCACGCATGACCAGAGTAGTAGTCGGTTGTATGAATCCCAAAGCGGGATGCGCAGGATCTATTTTCAATCTTTTACAGGTCCCGGAATTCAATCACCAGGTGGAACTTACCACAGGAGTTCTCGAAGAAGAATGCAGCCAGCTGATGAAATCATTTTTTAGAGAACTACGGGAAAAGCGGAAAGAAGAAAAGGCAAAAAAAGAAAAGGAAGATTAAAAGAATAAAAGATTAAAAAAAGGAGTTCTGTTATCAGAACTCCTTAAATCATCTCTATTTTCATGCGCCGCGCTTCGAACTCCTATTCACAGACGTTACCTTGGCAGTTAACTCAGCTCAGGCACCCTCACGGCACCCGGAAGATTCTGCTTAGTGCTGCTTCGTTCCCGACCTGACACGGTTCACAGATTTCCGTCGCGTAAGACCCAGGCATCTACGCCACTTTCCAAGGGCAGCTCTGCAAATAGAAGCCCTCCGCTTGGCATCACCCCTGCTATAGCGGATTGCAGGTACAAGGTACCGCTAACACCCCGGCTGCATGAGTCTTTATTTTACTCTATTTTTGTGAAAATGTCAATTGGGTACAGGGGGTTTTTCAAAAAGGTACAGCACATATTGCAATTAGGGACGTAGACTTTTTTAAAAAGTCTACGTCCCTAATTGCTTACAAGATATCGATATATTCTCCTGCCAGTGCTTTGTTCATGCTTCGTACAGCGCAGAATTTTCCACACATACTGCATGTGTCACTGTGATCGTCTTCCGGGCTACGGCTGTCGCGGATTGATTTGGCTGTTTCTGGGTCCAGTGCACATTCGAACTGTGCATCCCAATCTAGTTTTCTTCTTGCATCGGCCATACGGTCGTCAATGTCTCGTGCGCCTGGGATTCCTTTTGCGATGTCTGCTGCGTGGGCAGCGATCTTTGAAGCGATGATACCCTGTTTTACATCTTCCACGTTTGGAAGTGCCAGATGCTCTGCCGGTGTTACATAGCATAAAAATGCTGCACCGTTCATTGCTGCAACTGCACCGCCGATTGCGCTTGTTATATGGTCATATCCGGGAGCAATATCTGTTACGAGTGGTCCGAGTACATAGAACGGAGCGCCCATGCAAATGGTCTGTTGCACTTTCATGTTTGCCGCAATCTGATCAAGCGGAACATGACCCGGCCCTTCTACCATTACCTGTACGTTGTGATCCCATGCACGTTTTGTAAGCTCACCTAAGCGGACAAGCTCTTCGATCTGGCATACATCTGTTGCATCTGCAAGACATCCCGGGCGACAGGCATCTCCGAGGGAAATTGTTACATCATATTCTTCGCAGATATCAAGGATTTCATCGTAATATTCGTAGAACGGATTTTCTTCTCCTGTCATGCTCATCCATGCGAATACCAGGCTTCCGCCACGGCTGACTATGTTCATTTTACGTTTATGTTTTTTAATCTGTTCAATGGTCTTTCTGGTTATGCCGCAGTGTAATGTAACAAAATCCACACCGTCTTCGGCATGCATACGGATGACGTCGATAAAATCTTTTGCTGAAAGTGTTGCAAGATCTCTTTGATAATGGATGACACTGTCATATACCGGTACAGTTCCGATCATAGCAGGACACTCATGTGTCAGTTTCTGACGGAAAGGCTGAGTGTTTCCATGGCTGGAGAGATCCATAATAGCTTCTGCGCCCATGTTTACAGCACTCATTACCTTTTCCATCTCGATGTTATAGTCTTTGCAGTCTCTGGAAACGCCCAGATTGACATTGATCTTGGTACGCAGCATACTGCCGACGCCTTCTGGATTAAGACAGGTATGGTTTTTATTTGCACATATTGCAACTTTACCTTCTGCAACCAGTTTCATTAGCGCCTCGGTCGGCATGTTTTCTTTTTTCGCAACAATCTCGATTTCAGGTGTTACGATTCCTTTTCTTGCCGCGTCCATCTGTGTTGTGTAATTTCTCATTGATTGTTCCTCCTTTTCACAACATGACTTTTGTATAGCGATAGAAGGTGGTGCCCCCAATCTACCGCTTCCTAAGCAAATAAAGTAGTTGACAGCACTATACATATTTTGTATTTTAGTGCGAAAAATAAAAAAGAGAGATGCGAAGGGCATCTCTCAATCAATCTATTTATTGCTCAGTAAAAATTCCCTACGTTGGCATTATCCAAATCAGGTTATGGGTCGAAACAGACAGTTTCCTCTCAGCCGGCTTTCCGCCAGCTCCCCGGTAATATTAAGTTTTACAAAAACAGTATAACTCTGCACTTTTTAAATTGTCAATCAGGTACGTATAATTTGCTTTAATTTGTGCGATTTATCTCCATCCCATCTTCTTTTCATAGGCTGCGATTGTCTCGATATTCTTTTTCTCTACAGAACTGAGATATCCCTTTATTGTATCTTTTGTAACGTTTGGATTTTTTACATACCAGGATTTGTTATTGAAATATGTACTCCAACGTGCGGTCTCAAATACATATCCGTGTCTTGCATAGATTTCATTTAAAATTGCTCTGACCGTATCTTTCTCCATAAAATCCAGGTCGCTATAAGAGATATAATAAGAATCGGTTGGCCATAAATATCCATCATCAGCTACATTGTAGTAGTAATCGTTGTCATTGGCTGCATCCTGACCATAATAGTAATAATTATTTACAACAGAAGGTTCACCTTGACTTGCTGTACTGTCGGAGGTATTCTCATCATCTGTTTTACCGTTTCCGTCAGATACCATAAGAACTACTTTTGTATTCTCCTCTGCTTCAGAGCCTGCTTCCGGTACCATCCTCACAACATTACCTTTTTCCACAGTATCAGAATTTACTCTTTCAACTACCGGAATTAATCCAATCTCTACAATTTTATTTTGTGCAATCTCTTCCGTTGTTCCTGTGACGTCCGGAATAGTGATTTTTGACGTAGCTGAATCCGTTGCGGTTTCGCTCTGACTATTTGATGAACAGCCAACTAATCCCAATAATGTGATAGTGATAATTAAAGTTTTAAATATTCTTTTTCTCATTTGTATTCATTCTCCTTGTCGACTTACCGATTTCCCCTCTGCGTATATTTCTTTTATACCATTCTGGAAAAATGTTGTCAATATTGGTACAAAGTCATGATTTTTGTGTTACACTCTTCCTAAAGGAGATTAGGAGATATGAAGATTTTACTTGTGGCAATCAATGCAAAATATATTCATTCAAATCTTGCAGTGTACAGTCTTTGTGCCTATGCTAAGAAAAATATTCGAGGTAAAAAACCTGAGATTGAAATTGCGGAATATACGATCAATCAGCAGCAAGATGAGATTTTACGTGATATTTATGAAAAAAAGGCTGATGTAGTGTGTTTTTCCTGTTATATATGGAATCTGTCGTACGTTGAATCTTTAGTGTGTGAACTGGGAAAGATCTGTGCGGATTCTGATATCTGGCTGGGTGGACCGGAAGTGTCTTATGATGCCGGAAATGTACTTAAGCGTCTTGCTTCTGTCAAAGGAGTCATGATGGGGGAAGGAGAGCGCACGTTTTCTGAATTATGTGAAAAATATGAAGATTTTGGGACAGAGGCTTTGAAGGAGTCAGGGATAGATGATGCCGCTTTTGATACAATTGCAGGCATTACTTTTCGAAAAGCGGATGGCACTGTTCGGGAAAATCTGTGGCGTGAACCTATGGATCTTAGCGAAGTACCATTTGTGTATGATGATATGAAGAAATTCGAAAATAAGATTATTTATTATGAGACTAGCAGGGGGTGTCCGTTTTCATGCAGCTACTGTCTTTCTTCCATAGATAAAAGACTTCGCTTCAGAAATCTGGAGCTGGTAAAGAAAGAACTTCAGTTTTTCCTTGATAAAAAGGTGGCTCAGGTCAAATTTGTTGATCGGACGTTTAATTGCAGGCATGATCATGCAATGGCAGTCTGGAACTACATTAAAGAGCATGATAATGGTGTGACAAATTTTCATTTTGAAGTTTCTGCGGATCTTTTAAACGAAGAAGAGCTTGGTTTGATTGAGACAATGAGACCAGGCCTTATACAATTGGAAATTGGCGTACAGTCTACAAATCAGAGTACTATCCGCGAGATAAAAAGAACCATGAATTTTGCGAAACTTTCTGAAACCGTCAGCCGTATCCGCGAGATGAAAAATGTGCATCAGCATCTGGATCTGATTGCGGGACTGCCATATGAAGATAAGGAAAGTTTTGTAAAGTCATTTGATGATGTTTATGCGTTAAAACCGCACCAATTACAACTTGGGTTTTTGAAAGTGCTGAAAGGTTCTTATATGGAAGAAAAACGCGATGATTATGGGCTGGTTTATAAAAGTACGCCGCCATATGAGGTGCTTTATACAAAATGGCTTTCTTATGAGGACGTTCTTGAGCTGAAGGGCATTGAAGAGATGGTGGAGGTGTATTATAACAGCCGCCAGTTTGAACATACACTTAAAGCTCTGGAACAGGAGTATCTTTCGGAATATCAGCTATATAGAGAACTGTGGATATATTATAAATCCGGGAATCTTCTTGGTATTTTACATAAAAGAAGTGCCAGATACGAAATACTTCTGAGCTTTATTTCAGACTCAGACAGGCTTAAGAGTAAGAAACAGTACTTTAGGGAACTTCTCATTTATGATTATTATCTGAGGGAAAACGCGAAGACACGTCCGGCATTTGCCGGGGAAAATGCTCTCGGCAAGGATGAGATCCGACGCTTTTATGAAAATGAAGAAAAAAAGCATACATTTCTAAAAGACTATGAAAAATATGATAAAAATCAAATGCGTAAAATGACGCATCTTGAGTATTTCCCGACTTTAAATAAGACAGTATTATTTGATTATATGCAGAGAAATCCGCTCAACCAGGAAGCACGCAACCTTGTTGTGAAATGAGTATTGCAAAAAATGATCAAAGAGTATAGAATATGTTTATATTTTTTTGAAGAAGGTTGGAACTATGAATTTTAATGATAAAAAAACAAGAAGAATGATAGCGATTATCGTTATGGTTGTTATCGTTGCAATGATAGCAACATCAATTTTACCGGCACTTTAAAAGTGGCTAAAAAATCTGTAGGGGAATGAAGAGGAAATGACACGGCGAAGGGAGAGCACTGGCAGGACAGGGAAGGATGTCAGTGCAAAGAATGTAAGGCACATTAAGGATGCAAAACGTGCAATAGAAGCCAGAAATACCCGAGATACAGAAAATGGCAGAGAAAGAAGAAGTGTCCAGAATACGCACAGTGCCAGAAGTCATAAGAAAAGCAACAGAAAACGCGAAATCCAGAGACGGAAAAGAAGGAGAGTTCTTTTTGGTCTCATATTGTTTTGTCTTGTTTTTGTAGTGGGTATAGTCTGTTTTATTTTACATAGATATGTATCAAAATATCCGGAAGATAAGATCTGCAAGAATATATATATTAGCTCTGTGGATGTGTCAGGAATGACAAAAAAAGAAGCGCTAAAGGCGATGGAAGCATATTTAGGCGAGAACAGGCAGATAAAGGTGACATTGCAGGTAGGCACAAAATCAGCGGAAGCAACGCTGGAAGAACTCGGACTTGAATATAGTGACATAGAGAAAACAATTAATTCGGCATATAGTTATGGGAAAACTGGGAATCTCTTTCAGAAATATCTGAAACTGCGAAAGCTTTCAAAAGAAAAACTGGTTATTAAGGAGAAGTATACCCTTTCAAAGAAGACTTTTCAAAAGACGTTGAAGGATAAGGCAGTTCCGCTTGCAGATCATGCGGTGAATGCTACAATGACAAAAACGTCAGATGGATTTGATATTGTTCCGGAAAAATCAGGACAAACCGTTGATATGAATAAGTCAATGACGTTAATAAAAAAGAAATTGAATAACGGATGGAAGAAAAAAGATTTTTCAGTTGAACTGATACAGAAAAAGGAAAACCCAACGGTAAAAGAAGAAGACCTTAAGACAGTTAAAGACAAGCTTGGCTCCTATTCTACGGATGCCGGAGGCGGAGAGAGGTGGCAGAACCTGAAAACAGGTTCAAGTAAGCTAAATGGAACTGTTCTTGCGCCGGGAGAAGAGCTTTCCGTGCATGAAGTGACGGCACCATATGATAAAGAACATGGATATGTGGCAGCAGGTTCTTATGAGAATGGACAGGTAGTCGAAACATACGGTGGTGGCATCTGCCAGGTATCAACAACTTTGTATAATGCAATTTTATTTGCAGAACTTGAAGTGACAGAGCGCTATCCACACTCCATGCTGGTAGCGTATGTTGAGCCTTCCAGAGATGCGGCGATTGCCGGAGATGTGAAAGATCTGAAATTTAAGAATAATTATGATACACCAATCTATATCGAAGGATATATTGATGACAGCAATCAGCTTACCTTTAATATATACGGAAAAGATACAAGAAAAGCAGGGCGAACGTTAGAATTTGAAAGTGAAACGCTATCTACAGAGGAAGCAGGAAGAACTTATAAGGCAGAGTCATCCGCACCCCTTGGTTCTATGGAATATGGAGGAAGCCCACACACAGGAAAGACAGCTAGGTTGTGGAAAATCGTCAAGCAGGACGGAAAACAAGTGAGTCGGGATGTGGTAAATGAAAGTACATACCAGAAATCGGATGAAATCATTGTAGTAGGAACTGCTTCGGAAAATGGTGCAGCCTCTGGTGTCGTAGAAAGTGCAATTGCCACTCAGGATGGAGCGAAGATTAATGAAGCCATCAGTAAAGCAAAAGCAATGCAATAAGATAATTTGAGGAAGAGATAACATGAAATTAGTGACGCAAAAAGAACAGCATCTATGTGAGATGTCGACCGTATACGGGTGGTCAGAAGATATCGGAATCCACGCGTTAGCGTCCGTTGCCAACTCTCTGGCAGCGGAAGGTGGCAGATGTCTCGGTGTGGGTGTAAAGATTATGTATCCTCTTTGCGCGGATAAATCCCGTATTTATCGAACAGAAAAAAAGATAAAAAATATCTGTAAAGAAAGAAATATAGAAATTCTGGAATCAGTCATCCGTGCGAACCCTATGCTTGAAGTTCCGGCAGTAACAATAAACGGTCTCGGAAGTCAGGCGACAGATTGTGGAGAGGATGCAGATGAAAAGCTAAAGTATCATGGGGGAACAGAGGATGGGAGAAGTATCGTTCAGACAAAATGGATTGGTATGGATGGTATGCTCCAGATTGCCAAGGCGAAAGAAGATGAGTTAAAAGGGCGCTTTTCTCCAGCTTTTATAAGACAGATTTTGTCACACAGACAGGCGCTGTTTTCGGATAAAGAAATAGAAGTTGCAAAAGCCATGGGCGTATCTGTCATGCGTCAGATTACGGAAGGCGGCATTTTCGCTGCGCTCTGGGAGCTTGCAAAAGAAAACCGGAAAGGACTCCTGGTGGATATGAAGAAGATTCTGGTATTGCAGGAGACAATAGAAGTGTGTGAACATTTCAGGATGAATCCTTATCAGCTGACTTCAACAGGAAGCTTTCTTATGGTAACTGATGATGGGGAAGCATTGGCAGATGCGCTTGTACAAGAAGGAATACCGGCGTCTGTGATCGGGTGTTTCACAGACAGCCATGATAAGATGATTAAAAATGGAGAAGATGTGCGTTATTTAGACCGCCCTGCTCCTGATGAGATATTCAAATTGTACGGTTAATCATAAATGTATAACTGAATAGAAATGTACATCTAAAGCAGCATGGGCATCAAAACATCGAAGGGACATCTTATGGAAATTGACTTTGGAGGAAGATGAAGATGGATAATATTAGAAGACAGATTTTAAGATATCTGGAAAAGAACAGCAGAGTGGATTTAGGTGAGCTTGCTGTATTACTTGGGACAGATGAAGTAACTGTGGCAAATGAAATGGCTGCGATGGAAAAAGAAAAGATTATTTGTGGGTACCATACTTTGATCAATTGGGAAAAAACAGGAGCAGAATTTGTAACTGCGCTGATTGAAGTAAGAGTGACACCACAGCGTGAAAGAGGATTTGATAAGACGGCAGAGAGAATCTGTAATTATCCGGAAGTAGAGGCAGTATATCTGATATCGGGAGGGTATGACCTTTTAATAACACTGGAAGGAAAGACACTGCTTGAAATTTCCAGATTTGTTTCGGAAAAACTGGCATCCATGGATGAAGTTGTAAGTACTTCTACTTACTTTATCCTGAAAAAATATAAAGATCACGGGACCAACATGTTCCAGAAAAATAAAGTGGAAAGGATGTTGGTGACACCGTAATGAGAAATCCTTTATCACAAAAAATTGTAAATATTGAACCGTCAGGTATCCGAAAATTTTTTGATATGGTAAATGATATGCCGGATGCCATATCACTTGGAGTAGGAGAGCCTGATTTTGATACACCCTGGAGGATCAGAGAAGAAGGAATCTATTCTCTGGAGCAGGGGAGAACTTTCTATACCTCTAATGCAGGACTTAAGGAATTAAAAGAGGAGATTAGTAAATACTTACAGAGAAAAATTCATGTCACGTATGACCCTGAGCAGGAGATTATTGTGACTGTGGGCGGAAGCGAAGGTATTGATCTTGCTTTTCGTGCGATGCTGGATGCAGGAGATGAGGTTCTGATCCCTCAGCCAAGCTATGTATCTTACTTGCCGTGCGCAGTACTTGCGGATGGAGTCCCGGTCGTGATCGATCTTTGCCAGAAAGATGATTTTAAACTGACAAAAGAGGCGCTTGAAGCGGCAATTACGCCAAAAAGTAAAATACTGGTACTTCCATTTCCAAATAATCCAACGGGAGCAATCATGACAAAAGAAGATCTTGAACCGATTGCGGAAGTGGTAAGGGAGCATGACCTGTATGTGTTATCAGATGAAATTTATTCTGAACTCACATATAAGGCAGAGCATGTATCTATAGCTTCTCTTCCTGGAATGAAGGAACGCACACTGGTAATTAATGGATTTTCAAAAGGTTTTGCCATGACGGGATGGAGGCTGGGATACATTTGTGCTCCGAAGCTGATTGCGGAACAGATGTTAAAGATTCACCAGTATGCCATTATGTGTGCGCCGACAAACAGTCAGTATGCCGCAATTGAAGGATTGAGAAATTGCGGGGATGAAGTGGAGAGGATGAGAGTCGCATATAATCAGAGAAGGCGCTTTTTGCTTCACGAATTTAAAAGAATGCGTCTTGACTGCTTTGAACCTTTTGGCGCATTTTATATTTTCCCGAATATTCAGGAGTTTGGAATGACTTCGGAAGAATTTGCAACCAGATTTTTGGAAGAAGAGAAGGTAGCAGTTGTTCCGGGCAGTGCATTTGGAAAATGCGGTGAGGGGTTCCTTCGGGTATCGTATGCATATTCTCTGGAGGATCTGAAAGAGGCAATCGGAAGGTTGGGCAGATTTATAGACAGACTCAGGAATGAAAAGTAAAAAGGAGAAAAGAAATGTTAAATATCGTACTGTTAGAGCCTGAGATTCCGGCAAATACCGGAAATATAGGACGGACCTGTGTGGCAACGAATACAAGACTTCATTTGATAGAGCCTTTGGGATTTCGTCTGAATGAAAAAAATCTAAAGCGTGCCGGCATGGACTACTGGGATGACCTGGATGTAACCACATATATTGATTATAATGATTTCCTGGATAAAAATCCGGGTGCTAAGATTTATATGGCAACGACAAAAGCACAAAAGGTTTACACAGATGTCAGCTATGAAGAAGACTGCTACATTATGTTTGGAAAAGAAAGTGCCGGAATACCGGAGGAAATCCTTGTGCAGAATGAGGAAAATTGCATCCGTATTCCGATGGTGGGAGATATCCGCTCATTAAACCTTGGAAATTCCGTAGCCATTGTACTATACGAGGCTCTCAGGCAGCATGATTTTTCACATATGAATCTAAAAGGCAACCTTCACAGATTAGAGTGGGAAAATAAATAGGATAATGGATAGATTTGTCAGACATTCCGACTGAAGGATAAAAGCTTTAACACTCTGTCTGGCATTTTCATATAATAAGATATACCAATTGTGGGAGTGTGTGTATATGAATCAAAAACTGCCGTTCTATATGGTATACCAGATGACTAGCTTTGATGATGATGAACGAATGATTCGCAGAGATTATGATTATATGAAAAGTGCGTATCCGGATACGGCAAAACGTCTGCTTCCTTTTATTGAAGAAGAATGTGATCGTCTTGGATATGAAGGAAGCATGATGTATGATGAATATCCCGATATGCTTCAGCTTCGGTTAATGTGTAAAAGGATATACAAAAAAGCTGAGAAAGAAGAGGAAAATCCGGGGAAATGGATGATGGATCTGATACAGGTCATGACGTTTCAGGAATTGTGTCAGAGACGACTGGAACACAGAAGTTACAGGAAGCAATTTTATATGGGGCGAGATTAGAAAAGATACGTTTCTGATAGAAAGCGGGTTGTACAAAGTGCTGAAAAAAACTGTACAGTCCGCTTTCATTTTATCATGATGGGGACGGATTGTATCTGGACGAACGTAAAAAGATATGCTAGAATGACACTTGAATCACAGATAAGGAGAAGCGGACATGAAGAATATTATTTTTATCGGAATGCCTGCTGCTGGGAAAAGTACGATAGGAGTCGTTGTTGCCAAGCGTTTAGGTTATAATTTTATAGATACGGATTTGCTGATACAGCAGTCAGAGGGAAAGCTTTTAAGTGAGATCATTGCGGAAAAGGGTCTGGATGAATTTTTAAAAATAGAAGACCGTGTCAATGCACAGGTGGAAGCGGAAAGGTCTGTGATTTCTCCCGGTGGAAGTGTTGTGTACTGTGAAAATGCTATGCGCCACTATAAGGAGATTGGAATTGTTGTATATTTGAAAGTCTCTTTTGAGACAATAAGCAAACGTATAGGAGATGCCAAAAAACGGGGAGTTGTTTTAAAAGATAATCAGACTTTGGAAGATTTGTATCGTGAGAGAACGGCGCTTTTTGAGAAATATGCAGATATCACTATTAGCAGTGATGAAATGGAATTAGCAGATACGATTGATAAAGTGCTGGATATATTAAATGAGTATTTAATTGTTACAGAGTAATTACATGATTGTAAAAAAGATTTTACAATTTAGTGTTTTGTGATATACTTAGTTTATATAAAAATATTTTAATTTAAAAATATGTTAATGAAAATTACATATCCTTAGTTTAGGATAAGGTTTTTGATATAGAAAGTTGAAATTTGGAAATAGTAGTTTTGAGGTGCATTATATGGAGCAATATATTATTAAAGGTGGTCACCCGTTGGTTGGAGAAGTTGAGATTGGCGGAGCAAAAAATGCAGCACTTGCTATTCTCGCAGCGGCAATCATGACGGATGACACAGTTCGTATTGATAATCTTCCGGATGTGAATGATATCAATGTTCTTTTAGATGCAATTGCAGGGATTGGTGCGATGGTTCATCGAATTGATCGCCATACTGTAAGTATTAACGGAAAAGGGATTAACGGTTTTAGTATAGAGTACGATTATATTAAGAAGATTCGCGCGTCATATTATCTGTTAGGTGCTATGCTCGGTAAGTATAACCATGCCGAAGTAGCACTTCCGGGAGGGTGTAATATCGGAAGCAGACCGATTGACCAGCACTTAAAAGGATTTCGGGCACTTGGCGCAGACGTTGACATAGAGCACGGTAAGATCATTGCCGAGGCAGAGCAGCTTGTTGGAAAGCATATTTATTTTGATGTTGTCAGTGTTGGTGCAACAATCAATGTTATGATGGCTGCCACAATGGCAGAGGGTATGACAATTATGGAAAATGTGGCAAAAGAGCCGCATGTTGTAGACGTTGCCAATTTCCTGAACAGCATGGGTGCAAACATTCGTGGTGCAGGTACAGATGTAATTAAGATCCGTGGTGTAAAGAGTCTTCACGGAACAGAGTATTCCGTAATCCCGGATCAGATTGAGGCTGGAACATTCATGTTTGCGGCAGCAGCAACAAGAGGTGACGTGACTGTATTGAATGTAATTCCGAAACATCTTGAAGCTACGATTGCGAAACTTGTGGAGATCGGATGTGAGGTGGAAGAATTTGATGATGCAGTGCGTGTGGTTTCTAAAGGAGACCTTAAGAGTACACATGTAAAGACACTGCCATATCCGGGATTCCCGACAGACATGCAGCCTCAGATTGGTGTTACACTTGCTTTATGTAAAGGGACAAGTACAATTACAGAAAGTATTTTTGAAAATCGTTTCAAGTATTTAGACGAGCTTGCAAGAATGGGAGCTAATGTAAAAGTAGAAGGAAATTCAGCTACGATTGAAGGCGTGAAAGAATTTTCCGGAGCAAGAGTCAGCGCTCCTGACCTTCGTGCCGGAGCTGCACTTTGTATTGCAGGACTTGCAACAGATGGAATTACAATTGTAGATGATATTGTATACATCCAGAGAGGTTACGAGAGATTTGATGAAAAACTCAGAAGTCTCGGTGCGATCATGGAAAAAGTCGAGACAGAAAGAGACATTCAGAAATTTAAGCTGAAAGTAGGCTAAGAGATAAAAAGAACGCTTTTTGGCGTTCTTTTTTTGAAAGCATCTTGACAAGTATTATAAAACCTAGTAAAGTCTTACTCGGATACAATTGAACAGCGAAAACTTTCTCTTATTCAGAGCAGTGGAGATACAAAGGATCTGTGAAGCTGCGGCAACCCCGGGAAATGTGGAAGGTGCCAACCTGAGCGAGTAATCGAACAATAAGAGGATTGGTTTATTAAAATATAAAGCAGTCCGCTTAGTGCGAGCTGTTTTTTTGTGGCTTTGTTTTATGTAGAAGAGGTTTAGTATGAAAGGAGAACAATGATGGAGAAACGTTTATTTACATCAGAATCAGTAACTGAAGGTCATCCGGATAAGATGTGTGACCAGATTTCCGATGCTATTTTGGATGCTCTTATGGAGCAGGACCCGATGAGCCGTGTCGCATGCGAGACAAGTACTACAACAGGACTTGTCCTGGTTATGGGAGAGATTACTACAAGTGCCTATGTGGATATTCAGAAGATTGTCAGAGATACGGTAACAGAGATAGGATATACTCGTGGAAAATATGGATTTGATGCGGAGACATGCGGAGTGATTGTTGCAATCGACGAACAGTCAAGCGATATTGCCATGGGAGTTGACAAAGCTCTTGAGGCAAAAGAAAATAAGATGTCAGATGCAGAGATTGCAGCGATTGGTGCCGGCGATCAGGGTATGATGTTTGGATATGCTTCTAATGAGACACCGGAGCTGATGCCATATCCAATCTCTCTTGCACATAAGCTGTCAAGAAGACTCACAGAAGTCAGAAAAGACGGAACACTCAAGTATTTGAGACCGGACGGAAAGACACAGGTTACTGTGGAATATGATGAAGAAGGCACACCAAGACGTCTGGATGCAGTAGTTCTTTCTACACAGCATGATCCGGATGTGACACAGGAGCAGATTCATGAGGATATTAAAAAGTATGTCTTTGATGCAATCATTCCAGAGGGAATGGTAGATGAGAACACAAAATTTTTCATAAATCCGACAGGACGTTTTGTAATCGGTGGACCTCACGGTGACAGTGGACTTACAGGACGTAAGATTATTGTAGATACTTATGGCGGAATGGCGCGTCACGGCGGCGGAGCATTTTCCGGAAAAGACTGTACAAAGGTTGACCGTTCTGCGGCTTATGCAGCTCGTTATGTTGCAAAGAATATTGTGGCAGCAGGACTTGCGGATAAATGTGAGATCCAGCTTTCTTATGCAATCGGGGTTGCAAATCCGACTTCTATCATGGTTGATACATTTGGAACAGGAAAGCTTTCTGATGAAAAGCTGGTAGAAATTATCCGCGAGAATTTTGATCTTCGTCCGGCTGGAATCATTAAAATGCTTGATCTTAGAAGACCAATTTACAAGCAGACAGCAGCTTACGGACACTTCGGACGTACAGATATTGACCTCCCTTGGGAGAAAACAGATAAGATTGATGTGTTGAAATCTTATTTATAAAATTTTAATAAAAGTTTATGGGCGCTTTCGTGTGAGGCGCCCTTTTTCATGCTATACTTATTTCATGCAGTGTAAATCAGATAAGCGTCAAAGTCGCAAAGAAGTAACTGCCGGCTGGTTGGCGCGGAGGAGATTTGTATGAAACTGAAGAATCGGCTTGTAGTTGCATTTTTAACAATTACAGTGATACCAATTGTTTTATCAGTGACAATGGTATGTGTTTTTGCACGCTTTCAGATAGGTGCAATAGAAAAGACATACGGCATTAGCGGGACAACCGTAGAATCACTTTCGAATACAACAGAAGTGCTGACAAAGCTTACAGAAAAGCCCTATCATGAACTTGAAAAACTGGCACGGACACAGCCGCAGAAGATGGAAGATGCGACATATCTGGAAAAATTCAACGAAAACTTAAAAGAGAAAAAAACTTATCTCCTTGTACGCAAAGAAGATACCATTGTTTTCATTGGAACGGATTCTGATGTGGCAGAAGATGTAATAAGGCAGCTTCCTGAATATGGTGAGTCGGATTCTACATCCGAAAATGGGATCTATCTGGGAGGAGAAGTTCAGGCATTAGTAAAACAGGTGGATTTTTTGTATCCCAGAGGAGAAACAGGAAGTGCATTTATTGTCACGGATGTCAGCAGTGTCATTCCTGAAGTAGAGCAATTCATTGTAGATATGCTTGTCGGTATAGTCGGAGTTCTGTTTATAACAGGAGCTCTTCTGATTCTGTGGATCTACAGAGGCGTTATGAGACCGCTGGCAAAGATGCGGGAGGCAACAAAGAATATCAAGGAAGGAAATCTTGATTTCGAATTGCATCCCGAGGCTGACGATGAGCTTGGAAGACTTTGCGAGGATTTGGAGGATATGCGCAAGCGACTGAAAAATAATGCAGAAGAGAAGCTTGTGTTTGATAAGGAAAATAAGGAACTGATCAGTAACATTTCTCATGATCTGAAAACACCAGTAACAGCGATCAAAGGATATGCGGAAGGTATTATGGATGGTGTGGCAGATACGCCGGAAAAGATGGATCGGTATATCCGTACAATCTATAACAAAGTAAATGAGATGGATACACTGATCAATGAGCTGACGTTTTATTCAAAGATTGATACGAACAGAATTCCATATAATTTCAGCATTCTATCTGTGAATGAGTATTTTAATGATTGTGCAGAAGATCTGTCTCTTGAGCTTGAAGCAAAAAATGTAGAGTTTGGATATTTTAATTATGTGGATACAGAAGTAAGAGTTATCGCCGATGCCGAACAGATTAAGAGAGTTGTTCATAATATTGTTAATAACTCTGTGAAATATATGGATAAAGCGAAAGCAAAGATTAATCTCCGTGTTAAGGATGTAGGAGATTTTATCCAGGTAGAACTTGAAGATAACGGTAAAGGAATTGCAGCAAAAGATTTACCAAATATATTTGATCGGTTTTACCGGACAGATGCTTCCCGTAATTCATCAAAAGGCGGAAGCGGTATCGGACTTTCCATTGTGAAGAAGATTATTGAAGAGCATGGTGGAAAGATCTGGGCAACCAGCCGGGAGAATACCGGAACGACAATGTATTTTGTCCTTAGAAAATATCAGGAGGTACCAGTAAATGAGTAAAATATTAATTGTTGAAGATGAAGAAGCAATCGCGGATCTTGAAAAAGACTATCTGGAGCTTAGCGGATTTGACGTTGAAGTTGCAAATGACGGACAGACAGGAGTTACCAAAGCGTTAAATGAAAATTATGATCTGTTTATTCTGGACCTGATGCTTCCGGGAGTAGATGGATTTGAAATCTGCAAGCAGATACGTGAGCAGAAGAATACTCCGATCATTATGGTGTCAGCAAAAAAAGATGATATTGATAAGATCAGAGGTCTGGGGCTGGGAGCAGATGACTATATGACAAAACCATTCAGTCCAAGTGAGCTGGTAGCAAGAGTAAAAGCACACATGGCCAGATATGACCGGTTGACAGGAAGTGTTGTGGAGAAAAATAAAATCATTGAAATTCGTGGTCTTAAGATTGATACAACAGCCAGAAGAGTGTGGATCAACGGAGAAGAAAAGACCTTTACAACAAAAGAATTTGATCTCCTTACATTCCTCGCAAGTCATCCAAATCATGTCTATACAAAAGAAGAATTATTCAGAGAGATATGGGATATGGAATCAATTGGAGATATTGCGACAGTCACAGTACACATCAAGAAGATACGTGAAAAAGTAGAAATGGATACATCCAATCCTCAGTATATAGAAACAATCTGGGGAGTAGGATACAGATTTAAAGTCTAGGAACATTACAGTTTATCATATTATAATACAACTTATAATACAACGCATCTATATACGCGGCAGGGAGTCTGACCCTGCCGCGTAAAATCTACCCGAGAGTAAATCGGAGTCATACACCAAATCTAAAATCAAGTCAAGGAATCTACCCGAAAAATTGTTTGGGTCATACACCGTGAGAAGAAGC
>JBJEMB010000037.1:0-4249 GCA_051879455.1 Lachnospiraceae bacterium | reverse complement strand
TACGAGAATATACATAAACTCCGGGATGAGAATGCCTTCAAAAGCTGGATGTTTACAATTCTATCTAATACCTGTAAGAAAAAGCTAAAAGAGAATGAAAAACGTAAGAAATCGGAAAGTGAAGAAATGGAAAAATATCCGGATAATTTTAAAGAACAAGCAGACTATGGTCTGGCAATGGACGTTCGAAAGGCATTTTTTATTTTATCTGAAGAGGAACAGGAGATTGTGGCATTATCAGTTTTCGGGGGTTATACCAGTAAAGAAATCGCCGTAATGTTAAAAAGTAACGCAAATACGGTGCGATCGAAAAGAAGTCGTGCGCTGAGCAAGATGGAATGTGTATTGCAATAAAGAAAGGGGTATCTTTATGGAAAAAAGAGAACAGGATATTCTAAAAGAGATTGAAGACAAAGCAAAAGATGTGAAAGTACCGGAGAGCCTTGAACCTCTACAGATAGAGAAAATGTTGGAGGAAAAGGCGAAAAAGAAAAATAATAAAAGAAAAGTCATCTATCGTTTAGGTGGACTCGCAGCTGCCTGTGTGGTATTGGTAACAGGAATCTTTCTATACAATAGGAATGACATGGAAAAGAAGCTGCAGTCAGGTTATTCATCGGAATCATCAGAAGCACTTTCGGAAGAAACGGCAGAGACTGATGAAAAAAATAATGGAGAAGATACAACAGATGATTATAAGGAAATCTATGCTTGCATAGAAAAACAGCAAAAAGAAAGATCATACAATGATGGAGGTTTTTTTGAAACAATAGAAAGTACTTTTTCAAGCGGCAGTGCAAAGATGGAAAGTGCAGTTGAGGACAGTGCTGTGGCAAATGGGACCTATTCAGGGACTGGAGATTATTCCGAGACGAATCTCAGAGAAGCCGGTGTAGATGAAGCAGATGTTGTAAAAACAGATGGCAGATACCTGTACGTAATGAAAGAAAGCAGTGCAGAAATTTCAATTATAGATACGGAGAAAGGATTAAAAAAAGTTGGGAGTATCCGTATGGAGGATACCGTGAATACAAACGAATTTTATCTGATTAAAGATGAGAAAAGACTGATTGCGATCACATCCGAAAGGACAGATTCACAGGAAGATTACTATCTGTCAGGAAATCAAAAGGTTGTGGTAATCACATATGATATTTCCAGTCCGGAAAAGCCAAAAAAACTGGGCAGTGTTTCACAAAGCGGAACTTATACTTCATCGCGATTTTCAGACGGATATCTGTACCTTTTCAGTGAGTTTTATATAGAAGGTGAGCCTATAAAAGACAGACCCCAGACCTTTGTACCGATGGTTGGTGACAGTCTCATAAGGGAAAAAGATATTTTGCTTCCGTCCTCTATGCAAGGATGCATGTATGAGATAGTCACCGTGATTGGTCTTGATAACCCATCAGAAATTTCCGATAGTAAAGCGATATTTACAAATGGCGGAGAGCTGTATGTAAGCAGCAATAATATTTATTATTATGAGACAGAGTGGAGTGATGATGGCGAGTTTGATCAGACAAAAATTCGTAAATTAGGTTATCAAA
Source organism: Lachnospiraceae bacterium (assembly GCA_051879455.1). Lineage (GTDB taxonomy): Bacteria > Bacillota > Clostridia > Lachnospirales > Lachnospiraceae > MD308. Next base: position 2,699 of record JBJEMB010000037.1, on the reverse strand, counting down.
ATGGTACATTAAAAAAAGGTAAAACAGGAAGTATCAAGGGTTATATTAATGATTCATTTTCTATTGATGAATATAATGGTTATCTCCGAATCGTAGCAACAGCAGGAGATACAAACTCGGTCTACGTATTAGATGAAAATATGAAAATTATTGGTTCCATTAAAAATCTTGCAAAAGATGAACAGATTTATTCTGCAAGATTTCTTGGAGATACAGGATATTTTGTCACATTTAGGCAGGTAGATCCTCTGTTTTCAGTAGATTTTTCTGATCCGGAAAATCCGCAGATCATAGGAAAACTTAAGATACCTGGATTTTCAGAATATCTGCATTTCTACGGGGACGATAAGCTTCTTGGAATCGGGATGGATGTGGATGAAGAATCCCAGATTACCGGAGGAGTGAAGCTCAGTATGTTTGATATCTCTGATAAGACAGATGTAAAAGAGACAAAGAAATATATTTTGAAAAATGCTTACAGTACAGACGTATTTTACGATTATAAAGCTGTATTAATTGATACAGAAAAGAATGTTATCGGCTTTTCAGCAAGCACAGAAGGTGGCGAAAAATATTTTGTCTTCAGTTATGACGAGAAAAATGGGTTCCAGTGCGAAATGTTTGAAGAAGTGAATGGAAATTCCATGTGGGCTGCCAGAGGAGTATATATTGGAGATACACTTTATGTAGTCAAAGGTAACGTGATAGAAGCATATAGTCTGAAAGATTATAAAAAAACAGATGATATTATTTTGTAAAATTGAGATATATAAATACAAAATATGCGCCTATCTATTTTCCTACAACAATATATAGAAATGTGTTAATTGTATAAAAACAATATAAAAATCAGACTATTTGGAAGATTTAAAAATATAATGGGAAAACAATAAGAAATTAATGAAATAGTGTTGACAAATAATATATCCGGTGCTATCATAAAGTCAATCAAAAAAAGAAATATTTTTAAAATAAAAAAGAAAGGAGGCTTACTCCAATGGACACAGTAAAAGAAACATTTATTCAATATGTTAGTGGTATGGCAGATGAAAGTTCCCATAGAATAAGCCTTGAATATATAAGATAACCGGTAAAATAAATAGAAAAGAAAAATCGGAGAAGATAACCGGTAAAAGTCATCAGGATTTATATTTGCAGACATATTGAATAGAATACCACAAGAGTTCAAAGAGATTAGCAGATGTGTAAAGAAACATTATCTAATCTGTCAATTATACGATTACCATTACCAAAAGGTATCTGGCATTAATATACTGTAACAGTATCTGATTGATATGTTTATCACAGTAAGATATAGAAAATATAGGTTATAGAAGGAATAGCTTAGTATTGCTATAGACAAATGATAAGGGCTCTGGCTATAGAAAAAACAGTTATAGATATTATAATAACTACGGAAATATTTTATACAGTATAAAAGAGGAGTATAGATGATATCGTGAATTATAAAAATAATTCAAGACTTTGAAATCTGATTACAGATTAAAGGAAAAGGCAACGGGAACGAGATAATCCAAATTAGCCTCCGAATTTATATAAAAGTTTTTTAAAATTTAATAGAATAGATGAAAATCAGGCGGTCGTTGGAGTAAAACATTTCAGCGATCGCTTTTTCTGCGGCATTTTTTGTGGGGCGTGTCTCTATATTTGCTTAATATTTCGTAATATTTTTGTTACAAATTCCATCTATATTTTTGACAATGTTCAGTACGTATGATACACTTATACCAACGATTTTATTGTTAGAAAGATGATTTGAGTCGGATACAATCCGCACATTCATAGGGAATATAATAGCATACTATATTTGAGGTGAGAAATTTGGATAAATATGAATATCGAGTAAAAACAGAACAGTTACTTGAGTATACAGAAAAAAAACAATATCAGAAAGCGATGGAGATCGCAGATACCATTGACTGGCGCAGAGTAAAGAGCGCGTCTATGTTGAATACAGTCAGTGAGATATACGAGTATTGCGGAGAATATCAAAAGAGCAGAGATATTTTGTTTATGGCGTTTGATCGTTCTCCGGGAAGTAGAAAGATTGTTTATCGTCTGGGAACTCTTGCGTTAAAGATTAATGATGTAGAGGAAGCTTCTGATTGTTATGAGGAGTTTATTAAGCTTGCGCCGAAGGATCCGAACCAGTACATTTTGAAATATAAGATCCTGAAGATGCAGGGGGCACCTCTTGAGGAACAGATTGAGACGCTCGAAGAATTTAAGAAGGCAGAATATATCGAAAAATGGGCATATGAGCTGGCCAAATTGTATCATGAAGCAGGAATGACAAGGGAATGTCTGGAAGAATGTGATGACCTGATTCTTTGGTTCAGCGAAGGAAAATATGTTTATCTTGCCATGGAATTAAAGATGAAGTATAAACCTTTAACACCGCTTCAGCAGGAAAAATATGACAGACATACAAAGGGAGCGGGAAGCGCTGTTTCTTATGAAGAACCGGAAGAAACGGACGAAGAGAACGATGAGCCAGAAGAAGTGCAGGAAGAAGTAACACCAGAGCCGGCAGAAGAGCACAACGTAGTTGCGGAAGAAGCTGTAGAAGAGGAAACAGCTGAAGAAGAGATCCAGAGTGCAAGTGAGCCGGGGATTGCTGCGTACACAGATAAGATCATACAAGAGGCAGAATTACAGGAACCAGTATATGAAGAGCC
>JBJEMB010000036.1:0-4299 GCA_051879455.1 Lachnospiraceae bacterium | reverse complement strand
TTATAACTGATAAAATTGGAATAAAGGATCCCGCACGGATTTACAGGCTTTTTGCGATTTCTGTCAGCTGAGTCACCACATCCAGAAGCTTGGTACGACTGTCCACCATGTCATGATCTTTCCCCATGAGCAGATAGTCGGTGCTCACATGGAAGTAGCAGGCCATGGCAATGATCAGGTCGATAGACGGTTTTCTCTTACCGCGCTCCATCTTGCTGAGATGTTCCAGACTGATATTGAGTGCTTCGGCCATTTCCTCCTGGGTCATTCCCTGTGCCTTGCGAAGGGTGCTCAGGCGAGCTGCGAATTCGGTTGCGTCAAAATACATACTGTTTTCCTTTCCGCCTGCTGCGGAAGAGCAGAGGATACTATAGCTCACAGTACGTTCCTGACCTTGCTCCCGAAAAAAGGGTGCACTAAAGAAAGGGTACCGATACTGCTTTTCTGAAAATCAGAAATCGAGCAATATATGTATCCTCAGCCCTTAATGCATGTCAGGCTTTCGATATATGTTTGGGTTTCGAAAGCCTTGCCGAAATCGCCGTGAAGCGTTGCTTCACCGGCTGATTAGCGGTCGTCAAATGCCCACTCGTGCAAGCACGATGTTCATTTTCCTCGTCGCCATAACAAGAAAAAGACCACCGGCAAGGCAGGGATCCTATGGATATAGGAATCCCGTCTTGTCGGCAGCCTCTCATGTATGTCTGGTTTAACTGACCGATCATTACAGCATGTGACCTGGAGATGGATTTACGCAGCCTGTTTCATCTCAACCATTCCGTCGTTATGCCAAGTTGATTCAATTGTTAAATGCGCTCCTGACCCCGTGGGGCGTATATGTCAATGCGGTCATGCCTGCGTCCCATCGATTTGCTGACCATCACGGTCCCGCATCTGTCGCAGGTCATTCGGGTTATGCCATCTTTGCCTTCATAGCCAATTACTAACTGGCGGCAGTTGGGGCAGTATATCTTTCTCGAGCGCCATACAAAGTTTTCATGTGGCACTTATTTAACTCCCTTCTTATCTACATGTGTGTACGCAATCGGCAGGTACGACCTGCGCCTGCAGATTTCGGATTACAAATACCGGAATCTGCTTTTTTGTCTGCGGTTCCCAGCAGTATTTTGCCGTATGGCCGCAGTGCTCGCATTCCATCCAGCCATCCGTCTCTTCAAGAAACAGGCTGTGATTGACTACGCCGCATACCGGGCATTTCACGTCATATGTATTCATAATCTCGTACTTCACCTCCGGTGATAACAATATCCTTTTATAATGCTTTGATTACGTGCTTGGCTACGCCCTGGACGATCAGCTGCTTCACGCGGATCTCCTCGTCCGGATATTTCGCCTGATTCCGATACTCAAGAATAGCTTCCTGGGTATCTTCATCGATTCCGGCATAAACCTTCAATGTGCTTTCGCTGTAGCCGGTGAGAGCAACAACGATATCACCAATTTCAGCATTGCAATCTGTCCTGATAACGACCAGATCTCCGCTATCGATGCCCGCATCAACCATGGAATCACCGGAAGCCTCCAGAATATAGTACCGGCCATTCCCGAAAAGGGAAACAGGAAGGCTGACATATTCACGGATGTTTTCTTCCTCTGTCTGCGCGGAACCACATGGAATGGATCCAACGAGAGGACAGGGGGCAGAATCGGGAGCAAATTTCTTGATCATCGGAGTACGAATGGTACGAGACTTACCATCGTATTCGAGCATTCCACGGTTGTCCATTTCGACCAGGTAGCGAAAAGCAGTCGTTTTAGGAATACCTACGCCTAAAGCAATTTCATTTACAGAGGGAGTGGTATGTTTGTTGCAGAAATATTGATCAACAACCACACTCCTGCATTAGAATCATGTAGGTTGTCGGGTTGAAAGTTGATAAGCCCTATAACTTCTCATCCATTCTACTTTTCTCATCTTCCGGAGAAGAGCGATGTGGTTTTTTCCCACACCAGGGGAGTGGTGTGAAAAGGGAATAGATAAGAAGTGGCGGAGAAGCTGAGAAGTGGCGAGGCAACCTAATGCTTCCCACCCGCTAGTTACTTTGCACCCAAATCTGTGTGCTTAGTCGGTTTGCTGCTGGTTTGTTTTTTCATGAGAGAGAAAATAGACTGCGAATTATTACAAATAGAGATGATTCGAAAATTCATTTCCGGAGTCGTAAAGGCGTGCTTGTTCCATTTTTTAAAATGAAGATTTTGAATCTGAATTGCCGTCCGCATAAGAAATTTCCGGTCGAAGAAATTATGTTTGCTCCCGGACCTCAGCAGGCCTATGTGGCTGACAGTATTCGGTATTTCCTTAAGAAGAAGCAGTTGGGGTATCTGGCAGATAAAATCAGAATGTTGAACATTCCGTATAGAGATTAAGGAATACAAACATTGAGCAAGCCTCGTATTAAATCTATAAAAATCTGGTTTCTTTTTTAAGAATAACTATAGCGGGCATAGGTGTTTTGTGATATGATATATAGACTATTAATGAAGGCGATAAGTAGCTATTAGTTTAGAAAGGGGAAATTGAACATGAAGATTTTGATTGATGATGTCAAATTGAACCTCCTTTTGGAACAGAAAAAGCAGTTTATTGGCAAAACGATTGTTTGGGATAGCGTTCTGTCTTCGGCTTCATTGCTGATTTCAGTAATAATGTCCTCCTACAAGGATATTTTGGGAATACCTGGGGTAGTATTTAAGACTCTGTTTGTTATCCTGGGTCTATTCTTTACAGGGAAAAGCATTCTTGATATTGTGAAAAGTTCAAAAAATCGGTATAACTTTGAAGACTTATTGAGGGATATCAATAAATTGAATGAGATTGCTCACAATCATTCGATTGTGGTCATTAAAGACTCTTTCAAAAAGTTTCCGAACAGGTTCCTTGTTTATGAGGATAAGAGGTGGGATTGCGAGTTCTTCTTGAACTATAAGGAAAACCCAAATAACGAAGAGTTTATCAGAAGTCATATTTCGAATGAACTTAAGATTGATTCAGGTGATATACAATTGAAGTATGTTGCTCATAAGATACATGAAAAGTATTCGGAAAGCGCAAAAAAAGCTAAGATATATAGCCACAAGTTTTATTTGGCAACTATCAAAGTTTTTCCGGATTTTATGAAGCAGGAGTCATTCGAAAGTGATGGAAGAGAATATCATTGGAGAAGTATGCCAGAGTTAGAGCAGAATCCAGATGTTCAGAAGAAAAATATCGATATAGTGAACTTCGTGAAAGAATTGTTTTAGGAAAAATATTAGTTCAAGACAATAATTTGTGTGAAGATTGGAGGTAAAGATAATGGCAGACAAAATGACACCGTTTGATGGTTTCAAACTTTCACCACAACAATTGGCCTCTATTCAACCAATTTACACAAATCATATAGCGGAACAGGCTCAAAGGGATATGGAGAGAAACCTAAGAGCGGTTGAGCGTGCACGACAGGAAAAGGAAACAGAAGAATTAAGACGCCACGAAGAACTTGTTGGTGCCATCCATGAATTAAATGATACTATGAAAGACACAGTTTTGGAGGCAATTAGAATGGGAGCATCTGTAAATATTGATAGTAATACAGGCAATATAAACATTTCGATGAATTCAACGAATGTACAGCAAGAAGCAAATCAAAACACCGAACTTGATTATGGTGTTACAGAGAACACATTAAAAGAAATTGCTGAATTCTGTGACATGCCCAAATTTGTAAAAGATTTTGGTGAGCACGCAGAGGAGGTTAAGACTCTTGTTTCTGATTTGCTGAATGCAGTGCAAGAAAAACAAAAACCTGGAATAATCAAATCTGGACTAAACAAACTTAAATCACTAGCTGGTGGTGTTACGGGTAGTTTGATAGCCTCAGCGATTTTTGAAGGAATTAAGAATATTCCAGGAGTGTGATGTAGCCATCGTCCCTATTGTCAGTTTTCCTCCAATTCTTACCTTAATTTCGCCACCCAATATTTACCCTTCATTGTGGATGACTATCTCGGCAACAATTCTTATGAGTTCACGTTTGTAAAAGCCAAGCCTTCCTTCCTGAGCCAGAACGTGTCGGAGTTTGCCGAGAGCCTTCGGGAAGAAATAAAGGCTGGTATGGCCTTTGAGAACATCTTCACCATGGGCTTTAATATGTTTTTTGCAAGTACTTTTATTATAGAACAAACAGCCATTTCCTCTTGGGTCATTCCCTGCGCCTTGCGAAGAGTGCTAAGGCGCGTTGCAAACCTGACTTTTACAGTTTTAGCTGGAAAATTATTGTGGCAGATACTAAAATCCCA
>JBJEMB010000035.1:0-4423 GCA_051879455.1 Lachnospiraceae bacterium | reverse complement strand
CAGCCGAAAGCAATACAGCCGGTAAAAGGCAAAGACTTTTGATTTGTGCAATATGTAGATTTTGAAAAATTTTTCTACAGCCCAAACTGCTTCCCGGCGGAAGATATCCACAGATGTGAAATCATGGGGATGGCTGTCCGGGGATCGTTATGCACAGCTTTATAATGATGTGTATAACTTCACCGAAAAACCCAAAAACCGGCTGATTTTTGAAGAAAAAAAGGATACCTTTGATTCGTCATAATGCCAGTCCGTTTTTGTGCGGCATTTGCGATAATTTCGCCCTTTTAGTACAATAAATGTATCTAAAAAGAGGGAGGAATTCACAATGGATCCAGAGGGACAGAACATACTTTTTCGTAATCAGTTGGAACAAAAAGATCTTATGATCCAGATGCTTTCTGAGCGATTAAATGAAAAAGATGAAACGATCACTGATCTGAAAGAAACAATCAAAGATCTAAAAGTAACGATTGCCGGTCTTCAGGAAACACTCAATGAATTCCAGCGAAAGCTCTTTGGTACGAGCAGTGAGAAAACAAAACAAGATGAAAAACCAGAAGAAACAGTGACAACAACTGTAAAAAGTCATAAAAGAACAACACGTAAAGCCAAGGCTACACGTGAAGACCAGTATGGAAATCTTCCGGTCCGCAAAGTGGTGATCCATCTGGCGGAAGAAGATAAACACTGCCCATACTGTAATGCCCTCATGGAGTATGTGACCGAAACTTTTGTACGGGAAGAACTGCGGATCACACCTGCGAGGGTGGAACGGATCCATTATTACCAGGAAAAATGGCAGTGCCCGGAATGCAAAAAAGATGGTGACGGGACATTCACCGAATCCAAAACACCTGCCGCTTTAATTCCGCACAGCCCGGCCTCTCCATCCATGGTCTCATATGTTACAATGGAAAAGATTGGCATGGCAATGCCTTATTATCGTCAGGAGTTTCTGATGCAGCAACTGGGATTTACACTGCCAAGAGAGACCATGGCGAACTGGATCATTTATGTTGCTGAGAACTATTTCTATCTGATCTATGACCGGATGCATGAAGAACTTTTAAAGCGGGATCTGGTGCATGCAGACGAGACAACATGTCAGGTTTTGCGTGAGAAGGGACGCACTGCGGAGCAGACATCTTATATGTGGTTATATACGACCGGAAATGATGCTCTCGCACCAATCGTCCTCTATGATTACCAGCCAAGCCGTAAAGGATCCTGTGCACAGAACTTTCTGGAGGGATTTCATGGACTGGTACAGTGTGACGGATACCAGGGTTACAACAGGCTGGAAGATGTCACACTGGTATGCTGTCTTGCACATACAAGACGCAAGTTCTTCGAGGCTGTTCCAGCAGCCAGGCGAAAAAAGCTGAAGCTTTTGGACATCAACTCCGATGTGGCAATCGAGGATACCGGTTTTCCGGATGAAGAAGAAGCAGAACAGCTGCTTCCGGCAGAAATCGGATTGCTGTACTGCAATAAACTCTTCTATCTGGAGCGTACACTGAAGGATCTGGATCCCGAAGACCGAAAACAACAAAGAGCAGTTTTGGAACAGCCTGTATGGAACCAGTTCTGGAACTGGCTGGATACCCTTCATCCAACTGGCGGAAGCAAGCTTGGGAAAGCGGTGAACTATGCCCAAAACCATCACGACACACTGATGAATTATCTGCTGGATGGCAGATGTGAGATCTCGAACAACCGGGCCGAGCGAAAGGCCAAAAGCTATGCGATCGGACGGAAAGCCTTCCTGTTCCACACATCAGAGGCCGGTGCCGGAGCAAGTGCGGTGATGTACAGCATCGTGGAAACAGCAAAAGCAAACAATCTGAATATTTTCCAGTACCTCTATACGGTACTCCTGTATATGCCGGATTACATGAATTCGTCCGCAGGCATAGAGCAGCTGATGCCATGGAGTGACTTTATGAAGGAGCAATGTTCAGGACTCATTGATGTGGAATCTAATGTTCCGGAAAATAGAATTCCCCTGCCACTTGTGTAGCAGAGGAACTGATAGTAAACGGTAGTCGTTTACTGCTTTAACTGAATTTAGAAATATGGTAGGCGGTGTGTTATTCATCGCTTACACTTAAAGAAATTAGATGGACAGAAAATATGTGTACAGGCGGCTATGTTTTTTCATTCATTGAAGCGGATGATAGAAGAGGAGTGTACGAGGCAGGAGCTACGATTGCCACTGCTTTTAGCATTTTATGTGAGAGAAACCTCTTTAGAGTATATGTTGTTTATTATACGAGATAATGGAGCTATAGGAAATTTGAATAAGTCGACAAAGAAAAATATTTTTCGCTGTGTTCGCTCTACTTATAGCAGAAAACTGATTCCAATTCGAAATTATATGAAGCGGGTTGATGAAAACGACGAAAACCTTAAAAACTGTTTTGATATGTTAGAATTGATGGAGCATGTCGAGAAAATATCGGATCTTCTAAAGCGGGATTCTTTGCTGGACCAGGAGCTTGCATACTACACAAGTTTGGAGACGTTTTCTTACATGCTGCCCTTTAAAGCGGAAGAAGGAATGACTGGCAAACTTTCGATTATGCATATTGCCTATATGAATGATCCGAATGAGGGAAGAATGCTGCAAAAATGTCTGTTTTCCGGAAATATTCCTTTCGAGGGGGAGGGGAATAGACGCAAAGAAGCAAGATATCCGTATGTGTTTATAAAGTGTTTTACTCCACAGATTGATTTTCTTCCTATGTGGGAAATGTATGGAAATCATGCCAAGGGATGTTGTCTGGTAGTTGATTGGAAGCAAAACAAAGAATCAGGAAGGAAAGATACTCCTTTATACAATGTGTGTTATCTGAGTAAAGAGGATGCCAAATACAAAGTAAAAACGCATCATAATGTCAACCTGAAGATGGATGAATGTGAAAAATTGGAAAAGGAACTGGATGAGTTGACCAGGCTGTGTAAAGGATTGTATAAAGAGGGAAACGATTGTTTGGAAACCATACATAGCATTTTGAATGAAATTCTGTATTTATTTAAGGATGCAAGCTATTCTTATGAGAAGGAGGTACGGATTTGTTATCTGTTTCCAGAGGTGCATTCTTCTTTCCGGCATACGGCGGGAGAATTTGGGAGGATTTATGTTGCGACCGAGTCTCCGGTTCAACTACAGGAAGTGATCTTGGGTCCAAAGTTTGAAAATCGGGCAGTTGTAACACCGTATTTGCAGGAACAGATAGACCTGATGTGTAAAGAATGCGGAATGAAGGTTCCGATGATTACGATGTCGGATATTGAGTATCGGTAAGCGATAGACAGAAGGCATCGACACCCGACAGGGTGATGTGCCGGACCGTCTGGTCACGGCCGGAATCCTTGACCACACAGTAGTTTGAGCTCCAAACCGGACAGATCCGCTCGGCAGGAGCTGGGATTGTGAGCAACAGCTCGTAGCTGTGGTCGTGGGATATTACCTTGTCGATGGTGATTTCATTTGGTAAATGAATCAGTTGATTAGTTATTTTCAATGCCATAATTAATTCTCAAATGATTTATTAGGCAAACAAAAATATTGCACATGAGGGTCATTGTGGCGTTGAAAATAGCTAACCAACTGATTCGACTGAAAGAGAGGATTTTCTTAAACAAGGAGAAGTTTATGGAAAATATATGCATTGCAATTATAGGTTTTTTCAAAGATATAATTGTTGCAATTATTGGCTTATATAAAAAAGAGAAATCCAGCAAGACGCAAAAGCTTCCACAAAAGTATGATGCTTCTGAAGAACACAAGGATAATCCTTTTATCCCATCTGATTCTGATATCGAAAATATCGATATTAAAGATCCAAATTATCTTTCTACAATAGCAACTTATTTAGCTTCTAATCGTTCATCAGAGGATATTAACGTAATTGATAGGGAGGGAGAATAATGGGGTTTATTGATAGAAATCTTAATGATATTGAATCATTAAGAGATGCTTATAAAACATTTGATATATCAACGGAAAATAAATATCAAATATTTAAGTATGGGGATGCATTTTATAGTACGCTGAATGTATTAAAAAGATTTAAGAATACGATATTGACACATGTTATTTCTATCTATCTCCAAAATAATGACAAATTTTTACCACCTCTTTTCCTGGTTGTTGAAGGTACTGCGGGTGAAGGAAAAACCTCTCAAGCAATAGCCTCGTGCATTCAGCACGGGATTACCGTAATATATATATCTGCATCACAGCTTTCTGGATCTCATGAACATGATGCGATTGATGTGATGGAATCTGTGTATAAAAAAGCTATAGACATGAGAATACAAGGGGATAAAGTTGCAATTATAGTTGATGATTTTCACTTAAGTAATGCCTCTGTTGATACCAATGTAAAGAGAACTATAAATTCATCTTTGTTGA
>JBJEMB010000034.1:21723-26057 GCA_051879455.1 Lachnospiraceae bacterium | reverse complement strand
TCGTTCACTCTTCTGCCGACTCTTTTATGTAACTACGGTGTAGTATAACACTGCTTCCCCCGAAAATCAAGGGATTTTCTGTTTTTTTACATATTAAATTCATCCGCAAACTCATCTGAATCATCCTCTGGGAAATAATCATCTTCCTCAAATATCTCCATGCCCCCCTCAAAATATTCCGACTGAGTAATCTCTTCATATTCCTTCGGAAGCTCATTCATTTCCGGACAATTTTCTCCGGTCATAATCTTTTTCGTGACTACAACCATTGTAATTTCTGCATAATCATCTCCCACTTCTTCATCAAACTCTTCTCCGGCTTCTTCACTGTTCAGATCACCGTCCACCACATCTTCTTCCTGCGGATTCTCCATAGATTCAATATCTTCTTCCAAAAGTTCTTTTGCCTCTTTTTCTGTCATACCATCTGCGATGCTTTCATGGATCAGATCAACCTTCCAGGACTCTTCCTCAAACGTATTCAATGCCTCCTTTATCGAATCATCCTGTGCACTATCCATTTTTATTGCGGAGCGTGTCTTTAAGATCGTATTGTCTATTACACTTACCCACACCGTAAGAGCACATTTTACAGTTGTCTCTCCTTCACTTTCTTTTTGTGCTACAACATAATTATCTAAAATTTCCGAAAAACCATCTACAAGTGCTACTTCTTTCTCTGACCATCCATATTCATCAAGAACACTTTCTCTTGTGATTTCTTCAGCACTCTCTACACCGGAATCATATGCCTGATCTGCAGTGACTTTAATTTTTATCGTTTTATCACCGTTTAATTCATCTTCACCTTCATTAGAATATTTGATATTGCTGTACCCATATTCTTCCGCATATCTCGGGCAGAAATCCTCAAACCAGTATTCATATTCGCTCTGTTCGTCACTTTCCAGCTCTTCCATATAGCGAACCCATTCACCACCGCTTAATTCATCATTCACATAAACACTGTACCCATCTTTTTCTTTTACATTAAAACAGTCATAAATTGTCTCGTCTTCATCCGGATCTTTGGAAATACGTTCTATGATATTCTTTTTTTCATCTATGATAAGCGTATAATCCTCTTCTTCCTCCATACCATCACTGTAAGTCATGACACTCTGAGTCTGTGCCGCTTTCAGATTCTCCTTGTCAAGTTTTTCCATAGCCTCTTCCAATATCTTCTGAGGATCATCCTCTGCCGTCACAGACACTTTTTCACCACTTTTCTGTGAACATCCCACCATTGATACCACCATTATCATCGCCAGAAGTATAATTCCTGCTCTTTTTTTCATATTCTCCTCCTTATTTCATACAGTTTAAATTTTATATTTTTTTGAATAGATTGCATAGCATTGATCATTCATAAATCAAACATATTTCTTAGATTACCATACTCCAACATGATACTCAATTATTTCATCGTATTAAATTATTATTAAGATAAGATTAAGATTTTGCATAATGTAGTAGAAAATTTGTATACATAGTGCTAGAATATGCATATTGCAATTTTCACGAAAGAAAGAAGGTATACTATCCATGAAAGAATTTCTCAAAAAAAACCGTTCACTGGTAATCAGAAAATGCATTGCCGTCTTTCTTATTTTATTTGGAATTATTTTTGTCTTATCTAATCGAGGACTCTATTATAGTATGCACACGGAACACGTTAGTCTTAAATCTGAAAGGCGTCAGGATGAAACCATTATCGAATTTTCCGGAGACCATACTTACGAACAACACTTTCAAGGATGGAATGGTAAGCTTCGCAAAGTTACCATCCGTTTCTTCAATCAAGGAAAAATCAATGCCAAAGGAAGCATTACCGTAAACATACTCACAAAAGATGGTTCTCTTCTGCAGAGCAGCAAAAAATCTCTGAACGAGATTAACAATAGTGATAAAACTATATTTACTTTTACAGACGCCTCTGTTTTATCTGAAACCGAATCCTATATACTTCAAATAATTGCAAAAGATGCCTACAACCCTCAAAGTTTTGGCATTTATACACATATTGATAAAGGCAGTCTTTTCGGGACGCTTTTGCAAGATGGCACCCCAATTGAGGGGCGCCTTCGTGCTACGTTTATTTACAGATATTACAATACTTCAGCCTTTTTTAGTATGCTTTTTCTTCTTCTTGCTTCTCTTTTCTTTGTATTTATTCCTTTTAGGAAAATTGATTATTTATTTGAAAAGAAAACCGGCAAAAAAATTGACACAAATATTCTGATTTCCAGACTATTTTTCCTGGCGACACCAGTTCTTTGCATATTATTAGGTGATCGGTTCAACAATTACCATTTCTCGGAAATGATACACCGCCTTTTCACTATACAGGCTCTTTTTAACCTGATCATCTATGTGATGCTCTGGCTGATCGTATACCTTTTTATCAATCGAACGCAATATACCAGCATCATCGTGCTGCTTGTGGTATTCATTGCGGACATTGCCAACTACTATGTATGGATTTTCAGAGGCTGCCCTATCCTGGCAGCAGATGTCCAATCTGCAACGACAGCTATCAATGTGGCAAACAATTTTTCCTACACTCTGGATCTCACCGGAATCTGGGGAGTTGTATACATCATCTCTTTTGTTTCCATGCTCTTGAGCCTTAAAGGCTATCGTGGAATCCGGCTGAGAAAACGCTGCGTTGTTGCTGTCGCCTGCATCGCTTCAATTCTTTTATTTAATGGCTTATTTCTTGACAGCGATTATGCAGCAAAACATGTAAAGCAAAGCATGTGGAATCCTCAAGGTTCCTACGCTAAAAACGGAAATGCTTTATCCTTCGTGTTGTCCTGGGCATCCACTCGTGTAGAAAAACCGGACGGTTATTCCATTGACGCAGTAAATAAGCTGACAGAACAGTACCCGTCCGACAGTGCTTCTCCAGATGGCACGCTCTCAGCAGACACACAGCCAAATCAATCACCGAATATTATTGCCATTATGAACGAAGCGTTAGCAGATTTGAATTATAATAGCACAATCGAACTGACTGAAGATTATCTTCCATTTATTCACAGTCTGAAAGAAAACACAATAAAAGGTCAGCTTTTCGTATCCATTGAAGGTGCAAACACCGCAAACTCAGAATTTGAATTTCTGACGGGAGACTCCATGAATTTTCTTCCGTACCGCTGTATCCCATATAATGAATACATTAAAAGCACGACCCCTTCCATCGCACATACCTTAAAAGCGCAAGGCTACACTGGGGTAAATGCATGCCATCCGTTTCTCGGTTCCGGCTGGAGCCGAAGCACGGCCTATCCTGCTCTGGGATTCAATAATTTCTATGACCGGGAATACTATCAGAAAAATAAAAATGATCAAATTGTAAGAAATTATATTTCAGACGAGGCTGATTTTAATCAAATCATAGAGGATTATGAATCCGCAAAAAAAGAAAGCGATGACCCGTTCTTCCTGTTTAATGTGACCATGCAAAATCACGGCGCTTATACCGGCAAACGTGGTCTTGTCGACACAAAGATAAAGATCACAGATGACTCCCTTTACAATTTTGAGGCAGAACAGTACATTAACCTTGCAAAAATGAGTGATGACGCCTTCAAAAATCTAATCACCTATTTTAAGACTGTGGATGAACCAACTATCATTGTCATGTTCGGTGATCACCAGCCACCGATCTCGAACAACTTTTACAGCACGCAGTTCGGGAAAAGTGTAGACAAGCTCTCCGTAAAAGAGAAAGCAGACTGGTACTCCACCCCATATATTATCTGGGCAAATTATGACATTGAGGAAAAAAACTTTGACATGAGTGCAAATTATCTTTCCTCTTATGTATTAAATCTGGCAGGCGCAAAACTCACTGGATATAACAAATATCTATTAGATTTACAGAAAGAGCTCCCTGTCATCTCAGCAGTCTGCTATAAAGATAAAGATGGAAATGTATACACAAACGATGAAAAATCAAAGTACTCAGAACTTCTGAAATCCTATCAGATTCTTCAGTATAATCAGTTATTTGATAAAGAAAATCGCGTAGATGAATTCTTCTTTTTGAAAGAATAAAACAATCAGCAACTGCTGTTATATTTTTCCCTCTTTGAACATCATCATCATTTCGTTTGTCAGGCTCACACCTTCCCATTTTACCGGCATCTCTTCTCTGGTAAACCACTCTGCCATTGCCAGCTCATCTTCATCGAGCGTAATATCCTCTGTGCCGTCAAGTTCGCAGAAAAATCCCATGAGAAGAGTGTCCGTAAATGACCATGGCTGACTCTTGTAATAGGTGATATTCTTCACCTTCAGTCCCACTTCTTCCATAACCTCTCTTTTTA
>JBJEMB010000034.1:0-21623 GCA_051879455.1 Lachnospiraceae bacterium | reverse complement strand
TAATAGGTGATATTCTTCACCTTCAGTCCCACTTCTTCCATAACCTCTCTTTTTACTGTCTCCTCAATCGTCTCTCCAATCTCTGCAAATCCCGCGATCAGCGCATACTTCTTAAATTCCCGTCCTGCATATTTGGACATCAGGATCTTATCTCCATGGGTCACTCCTATGATCACTGCCGGGCA
The DNA here is from genome assembly GCA_051879455.1 of Lachnospiraceae bacterium. Taxonomy (GTDB): domain Bacteria; phylum Bacillota; class Clostridia; order Lachnospirales; family Lachnospiraceae; genus MD308. The sequence continues at coordinate 21,438 of JBJEMB010000034.1, read as the reverse complement.
GATCTTCGGAAATTCCATCAGTCCACACTCCGGACAGCGCATCATACGCTCTTTCTCATCGTGAACCATTGGTTTTCCGCAGCGTCCACAGTATTTTCTTGTACTGTACCACCGGTGAAGCTGCCATCCTGTCACTCCGGCAAACGCAAGATATTTCGGCATAACTTTTCTATAAACTTGTGTGTCTTCCATCTGATATCCCGGTATCTCGCGATAATTCAGATTGCTTCCCAGATAATAACAAGTATCATCAATAGAAAACAGATATGTATAATCCTCGTATAATACTTTTTTATCATTGCAGCTTTCTGCCTCTTTAAATGTCGGATAACTGATCTTATCCTCTGTCACATTTGCAAATATTTCTCTTCCTTCATAACACAAAAGCACACTTTCCGGTTTCGGCGGCTTTGGCGTATACTCATTATGATAAATATGTTCTCCTATATCCTGTATCATGTCTGATCCTCTCTGTCTAAATATTTAATATTCTCCGTTATAATATTCTTCCTGTGTAATCTCTGTATAGTACTCCGGAAGCTCTTCTATTTTCCTGCAATCATCACCGTAAAGATTCACTTCTGTTGAGATCACTTCTTTTTGTGTCATTGCATCGTCATCCAAATCTTCTTCCAGACCTTCCTCTTCCATCAGCTCTTTTTCCGCCTCAAGCTCTTCTTCCATCTGAGGTTCATTTTTCTTAATATTTTCAAGCGCTTCTTCTACAGTCAAGCCTTCGTCCATATCACTCATCAGACTGTAGACTTTCCAGAGATTATCCTCAAATTCCTGCATATCCGCTGACACATCCGCACCACTTACATTTCCCATATCAACAGTTGTCTTATTCTGAAGTGGTCTGTGTGTTTTTGCTTCTACCCAGATAAATGTTTCAAATGTCATTGGTTCTGAATTTTCGGAAGCATTCATTGCTGCTACATATTTATCTAATGCTTCAGAAAGACCATCAATATATCCGACCGCTTCTTCCGTGATCTCATAATCCTTAAAGATACTCTCTCTTGTGATCGTATCTTCCTCTTCTTGGCCACCGCCTATCTGTCCGGTCACTTTTATTTTGATTGCATCTTTTCCGTCAAATTCTTCTTCACCTTCATTTGAATACTTTACATTTTCATAGCCAAACTTTTCATCAAAAGTATAAGTAACTCCTTCTTTCTGGACTTCATAAGTAGTATTTCCATCTTCGTCAGGCTCCTGCTTATACCGAATCCATGCATTCGTCTCAGGATCAAGTTCATAAGAGTAATATTCATTCTTTTCCTTTACATTATAACGTCTGGAGATTTCTTCCTCCCCATCTGTGTACACAAGCTGCTCAATTCCCTTCTCCACATCAAAGGAAATATCCGTCTGCTCTTCCTCGCTGCTGCCGTCCATATAAGTGTATACATAAGTTCCATGGCTGCCTCGCATTTTCTCTTTCGCATATTGCTCATTAGCCGCCTTTAATACTTCTTCCGGATTGTCCTTCGCAGTAAGAACCTTCTTTTCCCCATCACTTTCTTTTCCGCCACAGGAAACCAGAAAAAGTGAAGCTACAAGAATCAGCATCAGCCCTGCTGCCTTATTGTAGCTGTATCGCCTGCATCTCGCACCCTGCTTATTATTCGCATCTTCCCTGAATATTTTAACTTGCTTATATTTCATCATAATACTCCCTTTCAACTGCTTATACATAGAAATATATTAGCACAATTTCCCCTGTATTTCCACTCAGGCTTTATTTTTCACACCATAAAAAGAAGCCATACATTTTCACATGCACAGCTTCTTTTCCATATCATCCAATATTCACTTTTCATCTTAAATGTACTGTTTCGACCATACAAAGAATCTCTCTCTTGTCTCATTCAACTTGTATCTGCTGATTGGAATAATATTCTCATTGTTCAGCACAAAATCCGTTCTTGTAAATTCTCTGACAGCCATAAAATTCACAATAAAACTATTGTGGCATCGCACGAAGATAATTGGATTCAACTTTTTCTCCAGCTCAGACAATTTTTCCGTTATGTCTATAGTCTCTTTTTTGCAGTGTATTCGGGTTGTCCGTCCATTCCTCTCAATGTACATAATCTCCTCTTCACGGATCACGAGATCCTTTCCCTTCGCATGAATATGCACAAAGCCTTTATTGCGCCTTGCGATCTCGGAATGCAGCCTGAAAAAAATGTACGGCAGCCTCTGCTCCAAATCATTTTTCTTGACAAAATGCACATGTCTTGCATCATATACCTCTGTGGCATATTCTGTATACTGCGTAAGGAATACAATGGCTACATTCGGGGCAAGAATGTTTATTCTTTTTGCAATGTCTATTCCGTCAATATCCTCCCCTATGCAAATGTCAAGGAAAACCACATCCAGATCCTGATGTTCTAAAACGAACTCCCAAAGTCTGTCCTTCTCATATAGCGTCCCGATTTCAACCGCCATCTGGTTCTTATGAGCATACTGTTCCAATATCTTCTTAGTTCTCTCATTGTTTCTCTTCTCATCAAAAACTACGATTTGAAACATACTGTTCTCCCCATTTCTAATTGTAATAACATCATTTTAAAGATATCACACAAAAAAATCAATCTTAACAACTTCTTTTCGCAAAACTGTCATAGTTAGCGCCATAACTGGCAACCAAAAAGGAGACCGGCTTATAATGCCATAAAGTCTCCTTAGTTATTTGCTAAATTTTTGTCATTTTTCTGCTGATTATTTGTTATTTTCTGTTCGTCTTATCCTCGGGTTTTTGTTCCTGTTCCGTCTCTCTTTGCTACCTTCAGACGATTTAATGTAACCTCTTTTTCTTTGTACATAACTTTGCATTCAGTGCCTTCTTCAAAAAGATAAACATGTTCAAGTTCATCTTTCTTTTTAAGCTTTATACCCCGGACTCCAACGGCTCCCTTTTTCTTTTCTGATACTTCTTCGGCAGAAAATCTAAGGAAGAACCCTTCTTTTGACTGCAGTACAATCTGCTGATTATCCGTGATTACATCAACAGCAGCCACTTCATCGTCATCCTGAAGTTTTGTCGCAGCAATAGTTCGTTTTGCTACCTGAAATTCCGTTCCGGAAACTTTCTTTACCATTCCCTGTTTCGTAGCAAAAAGTAGTTTTGCAAAACGAAGCTGCTCAGAATCACAGATATATATAATTTCTTCCTGAGTGCTGTCATAGTTACTTACATTATCAATCGGAAGCCCTTTGTCTCTGAACTTTCCGTATGGCAGATCCAGAACTTTAATCTGATGCATCTTTCCGGTATTGGTAAAAATACAGATTTTCCCGGTATTCATACAGCTTAATATATATTTATTTTCAGAATCAGCAGCCTCTTTATTTCTCTCATAAACAGCTGTGTCAACCGTCTTAGCATACCCGAAACGATCCATCAAAAATACAACTTCCTGTTCTTCGATTTTCTTTTCTTCATAGACAGCCTCTTCTGCATTTTCAATTACTGTGCGACGCTTCTTTGCATATTCTTTTTTAATGCGATCTAAATCTTCGATTATGACATCTGCCATGGAATCATAATTATTTAAAATATCTTCGTATCTCTCAATTTTGGCAAGCGTCTCATCATGCTCCTTCATAAGAGCTTCAATTTCTAATCCAATCAACTTATAAAGACGCATATCAAGAATTGCCTGAGCCTGGCGATCTGTAAATCTGAGCATCGCTGCCATCTTTTTCGATATACTGGATTTAAACTTGATATTCTCTGTGATTCCATTCGTCAGACATGCTTTCGCATCTTTCACAGACTGACTTCCTCTTAAAATCTCAATGATCAGATCAATGACATCACATGCTTTGATAAGACCTTCCTGTATTTCTTTTTTATCCTGCTCCTTCTGAAGCAATGTCTTATATTTTCTTGTTGCCAGCTCAAACTGAAAATCCACATGATGCTCAATGATTTTCTTAAGACCCATGGTCTCCGGTCTTCCTTCTGCAACTGCCAGCATATTTACACCGAAAGTATCCTCAAGCCTTGTTTTTTTGTAGAGCATATTTGTAAGATTTTCCACATCAGCCCCACGCTTCAGTTCAATGACAATGCGGATGCCTTCTTTCGAAGACATATTGGAAATGTCTACAATATCACTCGTCTTTTTTGACTCAACAAGAGCGCAGACATCATTTAAAAATTTCCCGATACCGGCTCCGATCATAGTGTAAGGAATTTCCGTGATGACAAGACGTTTCTTTCCGCCCTTCATCTCTTCCACTTCTACTTTTCCACGGATTTTAATCTTTCCGGTACCTGTCTCATATATTCCTAAAAGATCATCTTTATTGACGACAATTCCCCCTGTCGGGAAATCCGGCCCCTTCACATACTTCATCAGCTGCTTTGTGCTGATCTCATCATTTTTCATATAGGCCTTCACCGCATCAATAACTTCTCCTAAATTGTGAGTCGGGATGCTGGTCGCCATACCAACTGCGATTCCTTCCGCCCCGTTAACAAGGAGGTTCGGAATGCGGACAGGCAAAACCTCCGGCTCTTTTTCTGTCTCATCAAAGTTCGGAAGGAAATTAATGATATCCTTGTCCAAGTCCGCAAGGTACGCATCCTGCGTAATTTTGGCAAGACGCGCCTCTGTATATCGCATTGCAGCGGCACCGTCTCCTTCGATCGATCCGAAATTTCCGTGTCCGTCTACAAGAATCATTCCTTTTTTAAATTCCTGAGCCATCACGACAAGGGCTTCATAGATAGAACTGTCGCCGTGCGGATGGTATTTACCCATCGTATCACCTACGATACGGGCACATTTTCTATACGGCTTATCGTAACGGATACCGAGCTCATACATATCATAGAGCGTACGTCTCTGTACCGGTTTTAATCCATCTCTTACATCCGGCAGTGCTCTTGCAACAATAACACTCATGGCATAATCTATATACGATTTTTTCATCACGTCCGAATATTCGGTTCTGATGATCTGTGAATCCTGCATTGTATTCCTCCATAAAAGACCTTACTTAGGTATCTAACTTACATATCTAACTTATATATCCAACTCTGCCTCTGTCGCATTTTCATAGATAAATGCACGCCTCGGCGGGACTTCTGTTCCCATCAGCATCTCTGTCACGCTGGATGCCATTCTGGCATCTTCTATCTCAACAAGCTTTAAAAGCCTTGTCTCCGGGTTTAATGTTGTCTCCCAGAGCTGCTCAGCATCCATCTCTCCAAGACCTTTATATCTCTGGAGTGTAAACGGACCATCATGAGACTTACGGTATCTCTCCAGCGCTTTGTCATCATAAAGATACTCTTCCTCGCCCTTCTTCGGCATCGCCTTATAAAGCGGCGGCATTGCAATATAGACATGTCCTTCATAAATAAGCTCCGGCATAAAACGGTAGAACAATGTCAAAAGCAAAGTGGAAATGTGTGCTCCGTCTACGTCGGCATCGGCCATAATGATAATCTTATCGTAACGAAGCTTTGTAATATCAAAGTCATTACCGTATCCTTCTGAAAATCCGCATCCGAAAGCATTGATCATTGTCTTGATCTCCGCATTGGCAAGTACCTTATCAATACTGGCTTTCTCTACGTTAAGGATCTTACCACGGATAGGAAGGATAGCCTGATACATACGGTCTCTGGCTGTCTTTGCAGAACCTCCGGCAGAATCTCCCTCGACAATAAATATCTCACACTTTTTCGCATCTCTGCTCTCACAGTTTGCAAGCTTTCCGTTACTGTCAAAAGAATACTTCTGTTTTGTCAGAAGATTGGTCTTTGCCTTTTCTTCTGTCTTACGTATCTTTGCAGCTTTTTCCGCACATCCGATGACTTTCTTTAATGTCTCAAGATTCCGGTCAAAATATCTTACAATCTCATCTCCGGTCACCTTTCCGGTTGCTTTCGCTGCATCCGGATTATCAAGCTTCGTTTTTGTCTGTCCCTCAAACCTTGGATCCGGATGTTTGATCGATATAATTGCAGTCATACCATTACGCACATCTGCACCTGTAAAGTTGGCATCCTTCTCCTTAAGGATTCCCAGTTCACGCGCATATTGATTAATAACTGTCGTAAAGGTTGTCTTAAATCCGGTCAGATGCGTACCGCCTTCGCCGTTGTAAATATTGTTACAGAAGCCAAGCACATTTTCATGGAACTCATTCACATACTGGAATGCGACCTCAACTTCAATCCCCTCTGACTCTCCTTTAAAATACACAGGGTCATGAACCGGCTCCTTTTTCGAGTTCAGATCTTTGATGAATCCAAGAATTCCATCCGGCTCGTGGTAAACAATACGCTCCGGCTCTTCTCCTCTTAAGTCTTCAAAGATAATCGTAAGTTCCGGATTCAGATAGGTTGTCTCATGCATACGGCTCTTTACTTCCTCTGCACGGAATCTTGTCTTTTCAAAAATCGTATCATCCGGCAGAAAATTAATCTTCGTACCAGTCTTTTTTGTCTTTCCGATCACAGGCAGAAGGCCGTCATTCAACTCGATCACAGGGATTCCTCTCTCATACCGGTCGTGGTGGATGGCTCCGTCCCTGCTTACCTGGACATCCATATATGTGGACAATGCATTTACAACAGAAGAGCCCACACCGTGAAGTCCGCCACTGGTCTTGTACGCAGAATCATCAAACTTTCCACCGGCATGAAGTGTGGTATATACGATTCGCTCTGCGGAAACACCTTTCGCATGCATATCGACCGGCACACCTCGCCCGTTATCAGAAATGGTTGCTGAACCGTCCTTTTCCAGTGTCACATGGATCTCACTGCAAAATCCGGCCAGGTGCTCATCCACAGCATTGTCAACAATCTCATAGATCAAATGATTGAGACCCTTCGTTGATACACTTCCTATATACATTCCCGGACGTTTTCTGACAGCCTCCAGTCCTTCCAGAACCGCAATACTACCCGCGTCATATGTGTTACTCTTTGCCATTGTCTGCATATCCTTTCCTATATTTTTCCATACTGCGAATATATTAGCACGAAATCTAGTATTAGGCAAACAATTTTTTATTCCCTTGCACATGATATAGTATTATTTATTCACACACTCATTTAAGACTCTTGCAAGAACAACCATTGCATTTCTCATTTCCTCCACGGTATTGGTCTGCGCTCCTGCTTCTATTAATAACGTCTTTGGTTTCAAATGCATATTATACCGGTAACTTTTCAGATAAATGTGCCGCGTAAATCCCGGATAAAGTTTTGTTGCCAGAATCTGCATCTGCAGGGAAAATGCAAGATTATCCTGAATATACGGATTATACAGATACGCTATATCTCCGTTAGCCTTTGTCCGGCTCATGCCATTAAAAAACATAATCTGCGCCGTCGGTTTCCCATCAATTTCTGTTACCAGGTGGGTATCATTTCCCACACCATCACGATGAAGATCAATCACAATTTCAATACTTGGGTTCTCCTTCAATATTTTTGAAACCTGTTCTTCTGCAAGCTGATAAGCCTTGCTGCGATCCATTTTCCCATCAATCAGATCGTAAACTCCTGTGTGATGCACCGTCTCAATGCCATATGTATCATTTAACAATTCCGATAAATATGCTCCCATTCCCATAATCGTTGTTTTGGTATCTCCTTTTTTGGAATCTTTAAAATCTTCCTGGGAATGTGTATGGTAAATAAGTATCTTCGGGCCCTTGGTCTCTTTATCAATTGTCATATCCTTTTTCAGAAGCTTCTCTGCATTCAGATCTTTTGCACTCACAGAAGTACTACTGTCAACTGTATAAAAATGACTGATCAGATAGTCAAAATCACTCAGTTTTTCCAGTGAAACATCCGGGGTTTCTGCCTTATCTGCCAATATTTCTTCTGCCACTTCCCCTGTTTTCCCATTCTCAATCAGATTTCCATTTTCATCAACTGCATTCTCATCATTTGCCTGCTGTTTTAATATCATTTCATACGTTTCCGTATCCTCCACATCCATATCAAGCGGTGCACTTTCTGCCACATAGCTTCCAAGTGGCAACATCCGGAAAGCGCATTCCGTGATCCACTGTTTTGGCATTGCTCCCTCTCCATCAGAAAGAAATGAAAAACCGGTCAGATACATTTGTTCTGACCGCTTTATAAACAGGCTGTTCAATCGTACATTTGCTTCATCAGAAATCTCGATTGTCAAATGGCTTCCCACATATAAAATCAGCATGCATAAAACTATAATAAACAAAACCTGATTTATCCTCTTTTTCTGCTTCAAATTACACACTCTCCCACCACTGATTTTCTTACACTATATGATGCATTTTCACTGATTATGTGCATGTCCCCCGGAAAATAGCATATTTAACGATTCAGAAATTGTAAAACTGATTCTTTTCACTGTCTCATCAATGTCCTTTGGAGTCACAAAAAGTCCATTTAAATGTGGCGAAATCAATTCTTTTATTAGTTCATACTTTTCTGCCGCATTATATCCCTGCAATACAACGCCAACTCCTTTCAGTGTCTCTGAAGTTTCCAGTGCCCGGATCAGATTTTCCATCGTATCATTTACAATAGTTGCCGCATCCACAACTGTCGGAACACCAATTGCAATGACCGGAACGCCAACCGTCTTCTCTGTAATTGCATTCCGGTGATTTCCAACCCCGGAACCTGGATTGATCCCTGTATCTGCAATCTGGATCGTACAGTTTAACCTTCTTGAACTTCTGGCGGCAAGAGCATCAATCGCAATCAGAAGATCGGGTTTTGTCTCTTCCACTACCCCTTTAATAATTTCCACCGTTTCCATTCCCGTTTGTCCCATTACTCCCGGCACAATTGCACTGACAAGCGTTGCCTCTTCTTCGCCCATGGCATACCGTCCATATTCTCTGATAATATGTCTTGTAATGTTTAAGTTATCAACCACATATGGGCCCAAAGCATCCGGAGTCACTTTCCGATTTCCGAGGCCAACTACCAGAATCGAAGAATTCTCTTTATCACAATTTACAAACTGTTTCAGATACTTTAATAACTCTTTTGAGATTTCCTCGTGATAATCTTCATCCGGCACTGCCATATTCGGTGCTTCCAGAGTAATGTATGTTCCGACTGGCTTTCCCATGGCCTTCGCCCCGTTTTCCGTCTCAATCTTTACCGTTGTAGTTTTAATCTCTCTTTCCTCATCATAATCCTCTTTAAAATCCACCCCCTGTATTTCTACGTGGTCAGATTCAAACCGCTCTTTCTGTTCCAATGCAAGGTCTGTTCTTATACTATATTTCTCAATCATCGAAAATGCCCTCTCACTTTGTCTTTTGTCTGCTAGTTTTTACAATATTTTAAAAAATATGTATTGACAGAATGAAACGCTTGGAATAAAATAAATTCGTATGTTTCGTTAGAACGTCCGTGTCCGGCTCTAACGAACGGTCATCGACTCTACACAGTCGAAATAATATATCGGAGGTGGACAAATTGGCTAATATCAAATCTGCAAAGAAAAGAATCTTAGTAAACGAAACAAAAGCTGCAAGAAATAAAGCAATCAAATCTAAAGTAAAAACTTATGTAAAAAAAGTTGAAACAGCTGTTGCTAACAAAGACGCAGAAGCTGCTCAGGCTGCTTTAAAAGTTGCTATCGCTGAGATCAACAAAGCAGGAAGCAAAGGTGTTTATCATAAAAACACATGCTCCAGAAAGATTTCCCGTTTAACAAAAGCTGTAAACGGAATTGCTTAATCAAAATTGCTTAAACAATAGAGATGCAAAAGACAACCATACCGTCAGTGGTTGTCTTTTTTGTTATGCTCCCCTCCCTCTAATGCCAACAAAACAAAAGAAAAGCCACAAATATGCAAGTAATATGCATACCTGTGACTTTCTTTACTTCCTTTTATTTCTTATATTTTGACCGATTCGCTTCCTATCGCTTAGTTGTTGATCAATTTGTCAGAATCGCTCCAGCTGTAAAGGCTTCTTACTTCTTTTCCAACTTTCTCTGCCGGATGCTCTGCTGCTAATTTTCTCATTGCTCTGAAGTGTGCCTGTCCACCTGCTGGTGACATATCTAACAGGAATTCTTTTGCGAATGAACCATCCTGGATATCTGCAAGGATCTTCTTCATTGTCTTCTTTGTCTCTTCTGTGATAATCTTTGGTCCTGTGATGTAATCACCATACTCAGCTGTGTTGGAGATGGAGTATCTCATTCCTGCGAATCCTGATTCATAGATAAGGTCTACGATCAGTTTCATCTCATGTACACACTCGAAGTATGCATTTCTCGGATCATATCCAGCTTCTGTAAGTGTTTCGAAACCTGCCTGCATAAGTGCACAAACACCACCGCAAAGTACAGCCTGCTCACCAAAGAGGTCTGTCTCTGTCTCTGTTCTGAATGTTGTCTCAAGAACACCAGCTCTTGCTCCGCCGATACCAAGTGCATATGCAAGTGCTTTATCCAATGCTTTTCCTGTGTAATCCTGCTCTACAGCTACAAGACAAGGTGTTCCTTTTCCTGCCTGGTACTCACTTCTTACTGTGTGACCTGGTGCCTTTGGTGCGATCATTGTAACGTCTACGTTTGCAGGTGGTACAATCTGTCCAAAGTGAATTGCGAAACCATGAGCGAACATAAGCATGTTGCCTTCTTCAAGGTTTGGCTCGATATCTTTCTTGTACATAGCTGCCTGTTTCTCATCGTTGATAAGGATCATGATGATATCAGCTCTCTTAGCAGCCTCTGCTGCTGTGTATACTGTAAGTCCCTGAGCTTCAGCTTTTGCCCATGACTTGCTTCCTTCATAAAGTCCAATGATTACATCACATCCGGATTCTTTTAAGTTCAGAGCATGTGCATGTCCCTGACTTCCGTAACCGATAATTGCAATTGTCTTGCCCTCTAATAATGATAAGTTACAATCTTCCTGATGAAATAATCTTGCTGCCATTTTAACATTCCTCCTACTTTTTAAAAAAATTATTATTTTCTTTTTATTTGTTAAACAGAAGATTTCATATGTAGTTAATTCCCCTGCTTAATGACTGGTTGATTAAATTTTTTATCTGTGTTTTTTACTATGTTAATTTAATTAAGCTCTTACTCAAATATTGTGACATCTTTGCTCCCACGGGACAATCCTGTGATACCGGTTCTCGCAAGTTCCAGAATCTCATATCCTTCCAAAAGATTTAAGAAAGCGTCAAGTTTGGACTGCGTTCCTGTAAGCTCAATCATCAATGACTCTTTTTCCACGTCAACAATCTTCGCACGGAAAATATCTGCTACAGATACCACTTCCGCACGCTGCTTGGCATTCGCACGGATCTTCACCATAATAAGTTCACGGCATACAGATGATTCCGGATGAAGCACTTTGATTTCCCTCACATCCACAAGTTTTCTTACCTGCTTTTCAATCTGCGAAAGAATCAGCTCATCACCGCTCGCTACAATTGTAATTCTTGTAAATCTCGGATCTGCTGTCACACCAGCCGTAATACTGTCCACGTTATATCCACGTCTGCTGAACAGTCCGGCAATTCGACTTAAGACACCGGGATTATTATCAACTAATAATGAAAATATTCTCTGCATATAGCACCTCTTCCCCCCAAATATTTCAAAAAACAGAGTGCGTTCTGTTTTTAAATAATAACAACAAAACTAATATTTGTCAACCCTTTTATTAAAATAGTACATCCTTTCCTTGCCACTTTATCTATTTTCGATACAGGAAGGTCAATTCCCACATTCAACTTTAATTTTTACGCTAAGAAAACATCAGGGCGAATCCTTTAAGGAATCGCCCTGTAAAATGTATTATGATTTTTAGAATTTACCTGCTTTTGCGGCTTCTTCAATAGAAACTGCAACTGCAACAGTCATACCAACCATCGGGTTATTTCCTGCTCCGATAAGTCCCATCATCTCCACGTGAGCCGGTACAGATGAAGATCCTGCGAACTGTGCATCAGAGTGCATACGTCCGAGTGTATCTGTCATACCATAAGAAGCCGGTCCTGCTGCCATGTTATCTGGATGAAGTGTACGTCCTGTACCACCACCGGAAGCAACTGAGAAGTATTTCTTTCCAGCTTCAATACATTCTTTCTTGTATGTACCTGCAACCGGATGCTGGAAACGTGTCGGGTTTGTTGAGTTACCTGTGATAGAAACGTCAACTTTTTCTTTCCACATGATAGCCACACCTTCACGTACATCGTTTGCACCGTAGCAGTTTACTTTGGAACGAAGTCCGTCAGAGTAAGCAATTCTCTGAACTTCTTTCAGTTCGCCTGTAAAATAATCATACTCTGTCTCTACATATGTAAATCCGTTAATTCTGGAAATGATCTTTGCAGCATCTTTTCCAAGTCCGTTCAGGATAACACGAAGTGGTTTCTGACGTACTTTGTTAGCTTTCTCTGCAATACCGATTGCACCTTCTGCTGCTGCGAATGACTCGTGTCCTGCAAGGAATGCAAAACAGTCTGTATCTTCTTCCAGAAGCATCTTTCCAAGGTTACCATGTCCAAGACCTACTTTACGCTGATCTGCTACAGAACCCGGAATACAGAAAGCCTGAAGACCTTCTCCGATTGCTGCTGCTGCGTCTGCTGCTCTCTTGCATCCTTTTTTGATTGCAATAGCAGCACCTACTGTGTAAGCCCAACATGCATTTTCAAAACAGATTGGCTGAATGCCTTTAATCTGGTTGTAAACATCCAGTCCGGCATCTTTTGTAATCTTTTCTGCTTCTTCGATAGAAGCAATTCCATAGCTTCCTAATACTTCATTGATTTTATCAATTCTTCTTTCATATGATTCAAATAAAGCCATTTATATATCCTCCTGATTTTTTACCTCTATGTATCTAAATCTCGCGGACACTTTTTGGACTCTGTCCGCTTATCGCGGCTACTCCTTACGTGGGTCGATAATCTTAACTGCATCTGCGACACGTCCATACTGACCTTTTGCTTTTTCCCATGCATCATTCGGAGTATCGCCGGCTTTAATGAAGTCAGTCATCTTTCCAAGGGATACAAACTGGTATCCGATGATTTCATCGTTTGCATCCAATGCAATACCTGTTACATAACCTTCTGCCATCTCAAGGTAACGAGGACCTTTTGCCAATGTACCATACATAGTTCCAACCTGAGAACGAAGTCCTTTTCCAAGGTCTTCAAGACCGGCACCGATTGCAAGTCCATCCTCAGAGAAAGCACTCTGAGTTCTACCATAAACGATCTGTAAGAACAGTTCTCTCATAGCTGTATTAATCGCATCACATACAAGGTCTGTATTTAATGCTTCCAAAATAGTTTTTCCCGGAAGAATTTCAGATGCCATTGCTGCAGAATGAGTCATACCTGAACATCCGATTGTCTCTACTAAAGCTTCCTGAATAATACCGTCTTTTACATTCAATGTAAGCTTACATGCACCCTGCTGAGGAGCACACCAGCCAATACCATGTGTAAAACCGGAAATATCACTAATCTCTTTTGCTTTTACCCATTTTGCTTCTTCCGGAATCGGAGCTGGTCCGTGATTTGCACCCTGAGCTACCGGACACATCATTTCTACTTCATGTGAATAAATCATTTTAAAACTCCTTTCAACTATGTTGATTTTTTCTAAATGTAGGGGTTCGTTACTTCTTTAACACCATACATAAATATTTTCTCATATTATTTAACATTCGTCAATTGTTACTTTATAACATTTTTTCCGGCAAAGTCACAGAAAACTGCCAGAAAATCACTAACTTCTGCCATTTAAAAATCAGTCAAAAAATGCCCAGAAATCATCATTTTTCTCATAATATTCTATTTCACCATAAGTAAAAGGTGCAGTCACCCACACATATCCCTGATCGTTAGAATCTCCGCCTGCGTAATTAAGGTCATATCCAATCTCAATACCATCTTCATCAAAGAAGAAATTTACCACGTAATTTCCGTCAATACTCTTCCCGGAAAGCGTCTCTTTCATCTCTTCTTTACTGAGTTCCGAGAGGAATTTATCGTTACCTGTTTCATCCCTCATCACATCAAGCCATTCTTCTATAAATTCATCATCCAGATTGATGATATCCTTTACCTCATATACTTTTCCATCTTTAATTCCAATGTTAAGTGTACGAAGATGTTGATAATAATCATCCTGACTTCCTTTTGTTCCTGCATCTTCAAACAGAATGCTGATAAAATCATTGCTCGCATAACATACCTTATATGTAACCTGACTGACCAGCATAGGATTCTGTGTTCCAAGTATTTTCTCTTTAAATTCTTCTGACGGATTATTATAAATTTCGTCTACAGTCTCCATCGCACAATCTTTGATTACTTTATTGATCTTATCCTGCACTTTCTTATCCAGCCCATCGAGCTTTGGATATTTTACATCAAATCCGATAAGCGTAGACTGTTTTTCGTCATCGGTAAATGAGTAAGAATCTTCTTTTATTTCATACTTCAGGTTTGCAGCAATATCTGCCGGAATTGCCGCGCTTCCACCTGATCCAGAGCCTTGGGAAGCCTGGGAATCACTGTCTCCCCTGTCCTCCCAGAGTGGACTGTCCGGATTCATCGGATCTTCATCATCCCATCCTTCAATGCCATTTCCTATCTCACCTTTTGTAATATTTTTAGTTTCATTATAGATATTCTTAACCAAAAAGATCCCTGCTGCTATAAAAAGGACCATAAAAACAACACCTGCAACAATACCTGCGATGATAAGTCCCGTTCTCTTTCGCTCAGCTCCATTTGCAGATTTATCTGGATTTACAAAAGTTTCCATCGGCACAAAACTGATACCGTTGACTTGTTTTTCGGGTCCAGTCTGACGCATACCAAGACGTTGATAAATTAAGACTGCATCCGGTGCAGCATTCACTGTCATCCTTCCAACACGAAGTACTTTTGCACAATAGCTATAGACCTCATTATAAAGCAGCTTTCCTATCCCTTTTCCCTGACAATCTTTTTTTACAAAGAACAGACAGATATGCCCTGCTCGTTTTACTGCTATTGTTCCGCACAATGTCTCATTTTCAAAAGCACCAAAAAAGATAATTTCCTGCTTCTGCCAAAGAGAAAGTATATTGTCATATTTAATAAATTTCTGGAATTCTGCCACACCCTCCGGCGGATAAGACGGTGCCACATCTTCTGCAAATACTTCCCAGACAAGATGCAATGCCGGAAGTATTTCCTGTTTTTGTAAAATCCTAACTTCCATTTTTTCCACTCCTTTTAAACCATTCTTCCTGCATCCATTCTTCTACATAATTTTTTCCTGTAAATGTAATTCTCACACTCTATTTCACAAGTTCTTCCCTCAAAATCTCAAGTGCATTCACCACTGCGCACTCCCTGTTCTGTGCACGATTTCCTGTAAAATGAAATTCTTCTGTGCGAATCATCCCTTTCACATAGCACCCAATATATACAAGTCCTACCGGTTTTTCAGTTGTCCCACCGCCAGGACCCGCTATACCAGTCACACTTAACGCAACATCAGCACCTGCAACTATTGCCGCTCCCTCGGCCATCTCATACGCAGTATTGTGACTCACAGCTCCATAGCACTCTAATGTCTCTTCCTTCACACCGAGAATTCTGTGTTTTGCCTCATTGGAATACGTAATATACCCTTCATTATAAACATTGGAAGCGCCCGAAACATTCATGATCCTGCCTGCAAGAAGACCCGCCGTGCAGGATTCCGCCGTTGTAATCTTCAGCCCTTTTTCTTCAAGTAACGAAACGACTACTTCTTCTAACACTTCATGTTCCTTTTCTGAAGAATTCGCATCTTCTGCTATCATTCTACATGCCTCCCTGTGTCAAAACCTGTACATTTTTCGCAACATAATCAATCAGAGAAACAACAGTAAGTATTAAGGATAACCAGATCAGCACTGTTCCAATCATATCAAAAACTCCGCCAAAATCAGCAATTAACACAATGATCATTGCCATCTGCGAAACGGTTTTAAATTTTCCCCAATAACTTGCTGCAATAACAATTCCACTGTCTGCTGCCACAAGGCGGAAACCACTGATGATAAACTCTCTTGCAATGATCACGATCACAATCCATGCTGCAAGTTTTCCCGTCGGTATCATACAGATCATAGCGGAACATACAAGAAGTTTATCGGCAAGCGGATCCATAAATTTCCCAAAGTTGGTCACAAGATTTCTTGCCCGGGCAATCTTTCCATCCAGCATATCGGTAAGACTTGCCACACAGAAAATAACAAGCGCGATCCACTTATTTGCTGCTCCTCCTACATCAGTAAGCATAAAAAAAACAAAAAAAGGTACCATAATGACTCTTAATACAGTTAACTTATTTGGTAAATTCATCACTCAACTCTCCTATCAAATCGTATTCTGCCGCACCGGTTACCGTCACCCATGCAAAATCACCGGACATCAGTTCCTGTGCTGTGTTAATAAAAATAAGTCCATCTACATTCGGCGCATCCTTATAGGTACGTCCGACATAAGCATTTTCATCTGCAACCTTGCCTTCAATCATAACAAGTACTTCTTTTCCTACCATAGCTTCTGCTGCATCAAACACTATTTCCTGCTGAAGCTCCATAAGCTCAGCCTGCCTGTCCTCCTTTACTTCTTCAGGAATCTGATCAGGCATAGTCGCTGCCGGTGTATCTTCCTCCGGGGAATATGTAAAGACTCCAAGGCGGTCAAATTCCATCTCATCCACAAAATCCATCAGTTCCTCATGGTTCTCACTTGTCTCTCCGGGGAAACCAGTAATAAGTGTTGTGCGAAGAGCTATATCCGGGATTTCTCTCCGGAGCTTCGTGATAATATCCACAAGCTGCTGTTTGGATGTACGTCTTCCCATTCTTTTTAAGATATCGTCACTTGCATGCTGAATCGGCAAGTCCAGATAATGACAGATTTTCTTTTCTTCTTTCATTACCTGAATCAGGTTATCATCAATCTCTTCCGGATAACAATATAAAATACGGATCCACCTGATTCCTTTTACCTTACAGAGTTCTCTCAGCAATTTATGCAGTGACTTTTCTCCATAGAGATCTTTTCCGTAAAGAGTTGTTTCCTGCGCTACCAGAATCAATTCCTTAACGCCTTGTGCGGCAAGTTCCTCTGCCTCTTTCACCAGTCGCTGCATCGGAACGCTTCTGTAATTTCCCCGAAGCTTTGGAATAATACAGTAAGTACAGTGCTTATCACATCCTTCTGCAATCTTCAAATATGCAAAATGTCCTCCTGTTGTCACCAGTCTTTTTGAATCTACTAAAGGGAGCGCATCGATATCATCGAGTTCTACATGTCCATTTCCGGCAAGAGCCTCTTCAATCGTCTCTACAATCCTGTGGTAGGAAGTTGTCCCAAGTACCGCATCTACCTCCGGAATCTCTTCCATAATTTCCTTTTGATATCTCTGCGCAAGGCATCCTGTTACAATCAGCGCTTTTAAACGTCCTTCTTTTTTATATTCAGCCATCTCCAGGATTGTCTGAATACTTTCCTCTTTTGCATCGTGGATAAAGCAACAGGTATTGATCACAATCACATCTGCTTCTTCTTCACTGTCCACGATCTTATATCCCTTCTCATCCACAAGTCCTAACATGACTTCTGAATCCACCAGGTTCTTATCGCATCCCAGGGAAATAAATAATAGATTCATTTTTCCTCCTTAATATTCGTAAAGGCAGATACCTGCCGGCACCTGCCTGAATTTCCATAAAAACTATCTGTTTATTCTTCTTCGCCGATGATCTTGATCTTTGCCTGATTCAGTTCATCAATAGCGATAGACAGCGGTTTTTCATTACTTTTGGCATCAACAAGCGGCATGGAACCATCAATGATCTCTCTTGCTCTCTTTGCTGTAGCCATGACGATAGAATAGCGGCTGTTTACAACTTTTGTCTCGCCTTCCTCAACGTCCTTATTTACTACTTTCATTAAATCTGTGTAAGATGGGTGTAACATAATCTATTACTCTCCTTTCAACATTCTATTGTTTTAATTCTTTCAATTCTCTTTTGATATTTTCAATCATCTGTAAATTGCGAAAACTCTTTCTGTGCTCTCCCTGAATAATCTGATGCATCTCCAAAACACAGGCATCCAGGTCATCATTGATGATCAGATAATCATATCTGTCCATCTCTTCTGCTTCTTCGCATGCACGGTTCATACGGAAATTAATGACATCCATCTCTTCTGTCCCCCGCCCGACCAGCCGGTCCTTCAGAACTTTGGCACTCGGCGGTGTCACAAACAAAAGCAGAGTCTCCGGGAACTTTTCTTTCACTTTCAAAGCACCCTGGATCTCAATCTCCAGAATGACATCTTTCCCTTCCTGAAGCTTTTCTTCTACGTATGCACGAGGTGTGCCATAGTAATTATCTACGTATTTAGCATACTCTATCAATTCTTCTTTCGCAATCATTTTTTCAAATTCCTGCGTCGTTTTAAAGAAATACTCTCTTCCGTCTTCCTCTCCTGCTCTCGGAGCTCTGGTTGTCGCTGAAATAGATAATGCATAATTGTCATAGCGCTTCAAAAGCTCTTTCATGATCGTTCCTTTTCCGGCTCCTGAAAAACCAGATACCACAATCAGAATTCCTTTTTTACTCATGAACATTCCCTCCATGGCTATTCAATATTCTGAATCTGTTCTCTTACCTTTTCAATCTCTGTCTTTAATTCAATTCCTACATTTGAGACACGAAGATCATTTGCTTTGGATAAAATGGTATTTGCTTCACGGTTCATCTCCTGAGCGATAAAATCAAGCTTACGTCCAATACCACTTTCCTCTGAAAGAAGAGTCTCTTTCATATGCTCTACATGGCTTTTTAATCTCACCACTTCCTCATCCGTACAGATCTTGTCCGCAAAAATCACAACCTCTGCTGCGATGCGATTGTCTTCAATCTGTGTGTCACAAAGGAGTTCTTTCACCTTTGTCTCAAGTTTCTCACGATACTCTGAAAGGATCTCCGGTGAACGCTCCTCAATATAACCAACCAGTTCGAGAATGCCATCCAGCTTCCCTGTCAGATCTTTCTTAAGGTTCTCTCCTTCCATTGCTCTTGTCTCAACAAACTGCGCAATTGCACCATCCAGCGCTTTCTTAAGACCTTTCCACAGCTCTTCTTCGTCAATTGCCTGCTCTTCCATGGTAAGGACTTCTGGATATCGTGAGAGAGAAGATACTCTGATATCATTTTCCAGTGAAAATGTCTCTGCCATCTTTTCAAAATAGGAAAGATACTCTCTTGCAAGTGTCTCGTTATATTTCAATGCGACCTGACTCTCAGATAAATCTTCATATGTAATAAAAATATCAACTTTTCCACGCTGAACACTCTGTTTGAGCACATTGCGGATAGAAGTTTCAAAAAAATTCAGTTTCTTCGGCATACGAATGTTTGTGTCCAGATAACGGTGGTTTACGCCTTTCATTTCAACAGTAAATTTCCGTTCTCCATCTGTCACTTCGCAGCGACCGAATCCTGTCATACTTTTAATCATAATAGAACCTCTTTATTTTTATAAAATGTACAAAATGGCATTTTAACGCCATTGTTTATTATAAGACATTTGGCATAGTCCGTCAACTGTGGTATACTTAAAAATATTTATCTAAATGGAGGAATTTTCATGGCATTAGATGGCATCACAATAGCAGCAGTCGTCTCGGAATTAAATGACACAATCTGCGGTGGACGTATCGCGAAGATCGCCCAGCCGGAAAACGACGAACTGCTCCTTACAATCAAATCTTTGCAGGGACAAAAGCGCCTTTATATTTCAGCAAGCGCCTCTCTCCCTCTCATATATCTGACCGACGAGAATAAACCAAGCCCTATGAATGCGCCAAACTTCTGCATGCTTCTTCGGAAACACATCGGAAATGGACGGATTCTTTCTATCTCTCAGCCTACACTGGAACGTATCGTTCAAATAGAGATCGAACATCTGGATGAAATGGGTGACCTGTGCAGAAAAAAACTAATCATTGAAATCATGGGAAAGCATAGTAACATTATCTTCTGTGATGACAAAGGTATGATCATCGACAGCATCAAACATGTCTCTGCACAGATGAGTTCTGTTCGTGAAGTATTGCCTGGAAGGAATTATTTCATACCGGATACAATGTCAAAACTTAATCCCCTGGATGTCAGGGAAAATATTTTCAAAGAAGTTTTACTATCCAAACCCTCCCCTCTTGGCAAGGCACTCTATACAAGTTTTACAGGCATCAGCCCAGTTGTAGCAGAAGAGATCTGCTGGCTTTCTGGTATCGACTCTGGCATTACAGCAGCTGAGTTATCCGAAGATGCCTGGATACACCTGTACAAACAATTCACTTATTATCTGGAGGCAGTCAAAGAGAAAGATTTTAAACCTACCATTTATTATGATGGGAATACACCAAAAGAGTTTAACGCACTCCTTCTGTCCCATTTTACCGAATATACTGCAAAATCATATAATTCTGTATCTCAGGTATTAAGTACCTATTATGCGGTCAAAAATACACAGACCCGTATCCGTCAGAAAAGTACGGATCTTCGACATGTGGTGCAGACTTCTCTCGAGAGAAACCGTAAAAAATATGACCTGCAGTCAAGACAGATTTCGGATACAAAGGACAGAGACAAATATAAAGTTTACGGGGAACTGATCAACACCTATGGTTATAATCTTTTGCCCGGTTCTAAAGAGCTTACCTGCCTCAATTATTATACAGACGAGGAAATTACAATTCCTTTGGATCCAACAAAAACACCTCAGGAAAATGCTCAGAAATATTTTGCCAGATACAACAAACAGAAACGTACTTTTGAAGCATTGAGTGAATTAGTCCGGGAAACGAAAGATGATATTGAATATCTGGAATCCATCAGCAATTCTCTGGATATTGCGTTAAGCGAAGCAGATCTTGCACAGATTAAGGAAGAGCTGATGCAGAGTGGATATATCAGGAGAAAGTTCACAAAGAAGAAAGTAAAATTAACAAGCAAGCCGTTACATTATATTTCCAGCGATGGCTATCATATGTATGTTGGCAAAAATAATCTTCAAAATGATGAGCTTACTTTCTCTTTTGCCAATGGTAATGACTGGTGGTTTCACGCAAAACAGGCTCCGGGTTCTCATGTTATTGTCCGCACAAACGGAGATGAACTTCCAGACACTACATTTGAAGAAGCCGGAAGGCTCGCTGCCTACTATTCCAAAAAACAGGGAAGTGACAAAGTAGAGATTGATTATGTTGAGAAAAAGCATGTCAAAAAACCAAATGGCGCCAAACCGGGATTTGTTGTATATTACACAAATTATTCTCTTGTGATTGATTCCGATATATCAAAAATAAAGATTATACAGGACTAATT
>JBJEMB010000033.1:0-4460 GCA_051879455.1 Lachnospiraceae bacterium | reverse complement strand
AAGAAGGTGAAGATGTGTCGTATTTTGACAGTGTGAATGATAAATTTTTTAATCCTTTTTGTTGTAAGAACCGTGAAGTATATTTTGAATGCATCAGTCAGCTGATTGAGAAATCGAAGGAAATTCCTGTGCTGTATGAGACAGATGCGAGACAGTGTCTGATTATCTATCTGCAAAACTGTATGTATGCGCTCGAAACAGAGGATATTGGAGATGAGGTCAGCAGTTTACGAAGTCCGCAGGAGAACGCATCGGCTATTTTGCGCTATTTTCGTGCGTGTGGTTGGATTACTCCGAAAGAGATTGGACGAACCGGCGACCATATTGCTTCGGTTTCCGCTTACTGTCGAAAATTGATTGATGCCATTCACCGAATCTTTGCCCAGGAAGCCAATAGTGCGATCACGAACCACATTTTCTCGATGTATGAGATTTTAAAATCATCAATGGGGAAGGACAGTCCTCGGGCAATCCGTCCGTATTCCAATATTCTCGTGCCTTTGGTGGAAAGTGAATGTGATTTGAAAAATGAGCTGCTGATATTGAAAGACAGTATTCGAGAGATTATGCGGGCAGTTTTGAAGATGGCTGATGTGAATAGTTTCGGACAGTTTTTAATCAAGGATGAGCTGTTGACGCGTTTTTTCAATGATTATTTCTTCATTAAAAAAAGCGGATTGATTCCATCGTATATTTCCGAGATCGATAAGATGCTTCGTTGGTTGAGGCGGTCAGAACTTTATGCCAGGATGCAAAGTGAATACATGAAATTAAAAAGTGTGGATGAATTTCAGGCGAAGGAGGTTCTTGATCGTCAGTTCGGAGAGCTGGAAAGCTTTATCAATTTCGAATATGAGCGAGAAATGAGTTACATTGATAATAAAATTAATACATATTACAACTTGTACGCAACCCGGATGATGATGGTACTGAGCAATGGTACAAATCTGGAGCATGTACTGAATCGAATTTTGATGCAGTTGAAAGATATGGATGAGGAAGACAGAGAACTGATTTTATGTCAATTAGCACAAGCACATCAGCTTCAGAGTGTCGGTTTTATCAGCAGGAAATCTTTTGAGCGAAGGAAAAAGGCAAATCCGAATCAGACAAACGTGGGAATCTTGGCCGATGAATTGTCGGAGGAAGAGCGGCAGAGACTTACGAATGAGTTGCTTACGGATACACCGGATCGGTATAGTTTGGACAATGTAAAAGATTACTTTGATCATATGACATTCTATAAGGATAAATTGAACGTGGATGAGTGTGGTGTGAAGACCAGGGACGATGCGATGATGGTGGCGGCAAGTGTGATTTACTCCGGTACAGCCGGCTTCCCATATGAGGTGGAATTCGAAGAAGGCATGGTTGAAACAGAGGTGGCGACCATCAGTCGGATGAGCATTCGAAAAAAAGATGTGAACGAAAGATAAATGAATTCAGGCAGGAAGATGCATGAAAGGGAGATAGAATGAGTGATATCAATTTGCAGATTACGGTAAAAGAAGAAAATGGAACCTTATTTAAGCGGTGTGTACGAAAGCTTCTTGAGTCCACATTTATTCTGCGGGACAAGGACGAAAAATTGTATTCTTTTGTATCCAGAGAATCCAACAGGCAGGATATTTCGGAATACTTGAGAATGATTGGATTTGACATTTTGGTAGATGAGAAAACCGGTGTGAGCATGCTGATTGTCAGTGAGGAAGACGAAGAAACGGTCGGTTTGAAACGTGCCAATGTTATTACATTTTCTACACTTCAATATCACTTATTGTTGGTTCTTTGGAAAGTTTATCTGGAGAATCTGGGATTTAACGAAGGGAATTTTGTGACAAAGGGAGACTTGATTGATAAGATCAAATCTTATGGTGTTGTACCGCTGAAGCAGGAATTAAATGGTGCATTTAAGCTGTTTAAGAAATACAGTCTGATCAATTATGATGAAGATGATGATGGTGAAGATATGAAGATTCAGCTGTATCCGTCTCTGCAGTTTGGCTGGGATATTCCTCAGTTTCAGACGGTAGCGAAGGAATATTTGAAGATGGATGAAGGGGAAATGGAGGAAGATGATTCAAAACCGGAAAATCCGGGAATGAATCAGGAAGAGTTTGAGGAGGATGACGCATGATTTTACTGAAAAAAGTTCGTCTGATCAACTGGTATGGATTTTCCAATGTGACGGCGCCGATCGGCTTTTTCACATTGATTGCAGGTAAAAACGGAAATGG
Source organism: Lachnospiraceae bacterium (assembly GCA_051879455.1). GTDB lineage: Bacteria > Bacillota > Clostridia > Lachnospirales > Lachnospiraceae > MD308. Next base: position 2,223 of record JBJEMB010000033.1, on the reverse strand, counting down.
TAAATCGGTTATGCTGGATGCGATTAAGTATGCGGCTTTTGGCGATACGATTTTTAATAGATCCTCGGAGAGCAAAGGCAGCAGAACGCTTTCTTCCTATACAAGAGGTCTTCTGGATGCGACGGCAGGAACTTATATGCGTCCGGCTGATAAAGTGCCGAATGTGTATAGTCATATTGTTCTGGAGTTTTATGATGATGTGGATGAGAAATCATTTGTTTTGGGGGCAGTCATTGAGACAAACTCCTCCAATAACTGTCAGACACTCCGATATGTGATGGATAGAAAAACGTTGGCTCAGGTAGAGCATCTTTATGTGAAAGACGGAGAGAAGCTTCCTTATTCGGCGCAGCAGTTTCAGAAAGAGTATGGGGTAACGCTGCTTTTGAAAGAGCCGGGAATCCAGAAGTTCATGCAGATGACAGGGCTGAAACTGAATGGGAATCAGGTGGGCGGATATCTTCGGAAACTCCGTGGGATTATGTCTTACGACCCCAATGCAAAAATCGACAAGTTCATTCGGGAGAGTGTTCTGGAGGAACGGAACGTGGATTTCACAAAGTTGATTGAGGCGAAGGGAAATATTGAACGTCTGAACGAGTCGTTTTCTATGATTCAGGCTGAGATTGGGGAGTTGGAACTGATCTTAAAGGAATACGATACCTATGAAAATGAGAAAAATCGTCTTCTGGCTGATGATATCAAAAAAGTATACCGCACTGTAAAACGATTGACTACTGAGATTGAGGAGTTGACACGGGAGCAGAACCTTGCTGTTGGAAAAAGGAAAGAGATTGCGCAGGCTCTGGAGGTTATCGAACAGAAATGGGATGAATTGAATCAGAGGCTGATCGATGCAAAATTCAATCTGCGCCAGTTGGATACCACGAAGGCGATTCAGACAGAGGAGGAGCGGGTGAACGCTCTGAAACAGGAGAAACATCAGCTTGCTCTGGCGAAGGACGATCTGGAACAGTTTCAGGTAAAAGTCAGTGAGATTCTCCATGCTTTTGCTGAGGAGCATCGTGAAATTGAGAAGAAAGACATGCTGGCATCCCTTTGTGACCGTTCTGTTCCGGCGTTCGAGAAAGAGATTGCTGTTGCAGGACTGAGACAGGCAGTCAATGAGAGCTATGATGCGTTTACCGCACAGGGAGCACTGATCGGACAGGCGATTGAAGAACTGAATCAGAAACTGGCTGTTCAGGAGCGGCTCCTGGAGGAAGCCCAAAAGCACAAGAATACATATGCACAGATTCCGGATTATGTGGGACTCAAAGAGGAAATCAATCGTGAGTTCGCAAAAAGGAAGATTTCCTCAGAAGCGAAATTTGCATGTGAATACGTAATCGGGATTAAAGAAGAGGCATGGCGGGATTCCATCGAGGCTTTTTTAGGCGCGCGTCGTTATACGATTCTTGTAGAGCCGCAGTATTATGATATTGCAGATGATGTTTTAAACAGAAGCCAATACAAATATGCCCATTTATTTAACACGAAGTTATTGATGAAAAAGGAAATCGAGGCGGAAAAGGATTCAGTAGTACATTTTCTTGAAATCAAGAATGCAGTGGCAAAAAAGTATTTTGACTTCCAGTTGGGACGTATGCACGCGGTCAACATGCATGAAGTGCGGGAATACGAGAATGCGATTTCTGTGGAAGGACGTGTGTCCGTTGCCATGGACAGCTACTTCCTTCGGTTCGACCGAATTCGTTCCTACTATCTTGGTCAGGAGACTTTCGAACTGAACCGGAAACGAGCGGAGAAGGAGATTAAGAAACTTCAGGAAGAGCGGAAGGAGAAATTTGCGAAACAAAAGACGATTACAGAGCGAAAAAATCGTTTGAACCAGGACAAGGAATTTTTCAGGGCTTATGATTTCGATGCTCATGCGAAATACCAGAAGAATGCAAAAGAGCTGGACGAGGCAGACAAGCAGCTGAAGCAGTTAAAAAAGGCGCAGCAGAATAATAAGGAATATATTGAATTAAGTCAGAGAGTCGCCAGACTGATGGACGAGCAAGAAGCTGTGAAACGTGAACGTGATCATAACACAGATGAAAGAGCAAGATTGGATACAAAGATTCAGGTATGTGGAAATGAGATTGATGCAAAAACCACGGAACTGGACAAGGAAGAAGAAGCATTTAAGGAGTATGAGGTTTCTGCTTATACGATTGTTCAGAGAGCAGTCGAGGCATATGATAAATTTGTGGAAGC
>JBJEMB010000032.1:0-4464 GCA_051879455.1 Lachnospiraceae bacterium | reverse complement strand
GCTTTATTTTAATCGATATGTATTTTAATCGATATGTTGACTTCTTTTTTAAATAAGAGTATAATAGCGATCAATTCTAATGAGCCACTTTAAGGCTAGTATTCTTTGCCACAAGGCATCTCATTTTCAAGGCAATATTCTTTAGTGAAGTGATTTCCCAAATGAGAAAGTTTCAATTACACATATTAATTAATACGGTATTTTTACTTAGGAGGAATGTCAATGCCAAATAATTTAAAACTCCATTTTCCGATGATCCGTGACAGAGGGGAAATAGTGAAACAAATCGAAGAAATCCCTAAGTTAAAGGAGATATTTTACAGCTGGGAGGAGACATATCAACATGAATTTCTCGATTTTTGCACAGGTGTCCGCGGATTCAAACTTCTTTATGACTCATTTTTTAAAGAAATCCTGAATCCTGATACGACTCCGGAACGGTTGGAGGCGCTTTTGTCTCTTATTCTCGATTGTAAAGTTAAAATATTGAAAGTACTGCCGACAGATTCTTCCCGTATTGCCGCAGAATGTTGCCTCCTTGTTTTAGACATTGTAGTAGAACTGGAAGACGGGAGTATTGCAAATATCGAAATGCAGAAAATTGGATATGCATTTCCAGGACAGCGGAGTGCTTGCTATTCTGCGGATCTTCTCTTGAGACAATATAAACGCCTGAAGGGGGAAAAAGGGAAGAAATTCAGTTATAAAGATATTAAAAAAGTTTATACCATCGTCTTTTTTGAAAAAAGTACTTCGGATTTTCAACGATATCCGGATATATATCTTCATCATTTTCAGCAAAAATCAGATACAGGTCTAGAACTTTCTCTCTTGCAGGAATACATCTTCATCTCTCTTGACATCTTCAAAAAAACACTGGATAATAATAACAAAACAATAACCAATGAACTTGAGGCATGGCTTACATTTTTATGTATTGATGATCCTGATATGATTTTAAAACTTATTATGGATTATCCGAAATTTGAAGACTTATATCGGGATGTATATATGTTATGCCTGAATCTTGAGAGGATGATGGAAATGTTTTCTAAAGAACTGGCGGAATTGGATAAAAATACAGTTCAGTATATGATTGATGAAATGCAGGATACGATTGATGAGCAAAAAGATACGATAAACGAGCAGAATGCTCTTATTAACTCATTGCAGGAGTCTATAGTGTCTCTGCAAAAAGAACTTGAAGGTTTAAAAGATAAATTAAGAAAATAAAGAAATTAACGACATTCCTGTGCATTGCATAAGAATGTCGTTTGCTCTATTACGTTAATGTTTGAATATACGTAAGCAGTGTGTCAAAGTTTCCGTGAGGATATACGGAAATGTCTTTGTTTTCTTTATTAATCAGGCAGTCTGTCAGCAAAAATACATGTATTCCTACAGTTTCTGCAACCATATCTTCTGTCACATCATTTCCAACCATCAGACATTCAGAAGGACTAACGTCAAGCCTTTTCAGCAAATCTCTGTAATAATCTGGATTTGGCTTGCAATAGCAGGTATTTTCATAAGTGGTGTATAGTTCAAAATCTGTTGGCTCAAGACCGGCCCAGCGGATACGGCTTTCTGTGGCAACAGCCGGAAAAAGTGGATTAGTAGCCAGGACGACTCGGAAACCTGCCTGTTTTAATTTTTGAACTGTCTCAAATGCTTTTGGATTGTATCCACAGAATTTTCTGGCGGCCTGAAATTCTTTTTCATAAAACTCTCTGAAGATTGGCTCATCATTTTGGGCTTTTTCTCCATATATCTGAGTAAATTTCTTCCAGAAAGCCTCTTCATTCAGACAGTTTCCGCCATTTTTTACCATGGCATAAGTTCCTGCCCAGACAGCATCAATGAGTTGCTTTGGCTCATATCCATAAGGGGCAAGCTTTGCAGCCAGTAATTTAAAGTATCCCTTTGTAAATTCATCCTGATCCATAGGAAGAAGAGTCCCATCCAGATCAAATAATATGGTGATAATATTCATAAAAATCATCCTTTCATGGCGAATATTGACTAAGAAATTCATAATAAATATAATAAAAACAATAATAAATTAGAAAACTAATTGAATTAAGTGTAAAAGGATTGGGCGGAGAAAGTCAAGAGATTTTGAAAAATCTTATTTTTTGACAACAGGTGAAATGTATGGCAGAAAAAAACTATACCTATATTGTAAAATGCAGTGATGGAAGCCTTTATACAGGCTGGACAACAGATATAGAAAAGCGAATAGAAGCACACAACAGCGGAAGAGGTGCGAAATATACAAAAAGCCGGAGACCGGTGACGCTTGTGTATTATGAGGAATTCGCAACAAAAGAAGAAGCGATGAAAAGGGAATATGCGATAAAACAGATGAAAAGAGAAAAGAAAAAAGCATTAATTTTGGACGCAGACTTTTGAAAGGGCTGCGTCCAAATTAAAAAATACGGTGTATCTAATTATTTATACACCTGTACCTTTTTGAAAATCCCTACAGTACAAATGCATACATTACGATAAAATGGCAAGCACTTCCGCCCATGACGAACAAATGAAAAATCTCGTGGCTTCCGAAGTTTTTATGCTTGCAGTTGAAGATTGGAAGTTTTAATGCGTATATGATGCCTCCGATTGTATAGATAATGCCTCCGGCTAAAAGCCAGCCGAAAGCGGCGGGGGACATGGAGTTTAAGATCTGGGTGAAGGCAAGTACACAAGTCCAGCCCATACCGATATAAAGTACGGATGATACCCATTTCGGGCAGTATACCCAGAATGCTTTGATTAAGATGCCAACGATAGCGAAGCCCCAAACGATAGTGAGTAGTATAAGCCCCAGCTTTCCTTTTAGTACAAGCAGGCAGATAGGTGTATAGCTTCCGGCAATGAGTACGCTGATCATCATATGATCTATTTTTTTCAGGATAGTATTTACCCTCTCAGAGCGGTTAAAGGTGTGATATGTTGTACTTGCTGCATACAGTAAGATCAGGCTTGCTGCATAAATCGCGATAGAAATAAGATAAATGCGTTCCGGTTCGTGTGCGGCTTTGATAAGAAGCGGCACTGCTGCGAAAATAGCCATCAGCATACCGATAAAATGTGTGATCGCGCTTCCAGGATCTTTGATGTGTTGTTCAATTGTGTTTGACATAAAATCGCCTCCTGATATATTGAAATAACGACATGTAGTTTTAAAAACTATGTTAAGTATATATGTATATTATACCCGAAAATATGAAAAAGCAAGTATTATTTTATTTTCTTTTTTTTACTAAATCCCAAGCATGAGTCTGGCAAGTATTACGCTTGCTGCGAGTCCTGCAAATGTGGAGATCAGTGCACCGGTCAGAGTGTAGCGCGTTTTGGTGACTTTTGCGGTCAGATAATAGACACTCATTGTATAGAAGATGGTTTCGGTGCATGCCATACTGATGGATGCGACAAGTCCGGAAAAAGAGTCAGTTCCGTATTCTTTGAAAACGTCAAGAAGCAGTCCGGTTGCCGCAGATGAGGAGAACATTTTTACAATTGTAAGAGGTACAAGTTCTCCCGGAAATCCAATATATTTTGTAAAATTTCCAATGAAATCAGAGAGAAAATCCAGAAAACCTGAGGCGCGCAGAATTCCAACTGCAACCATTAGTCCAACCAGCGTCGGCAAAATTTTTATAACTGTAAAAAAGCCTTTTTTTGCGCCTTTGATAAATGTATCATACACATCCACGTTCATCAGGCATCCATAGCATACGATTCCAAAGATGACCAGGGGAATGATAAAATCCGTTATGTATAAAAATAATTTCAAATCATATTCTCCACGGTGCATTTTGTTTACAATATATGCCGGAAGGCAGACATACTTGCCTGAAAATTTCCATATAATTAAAAACAGTTAAAAAGAATTTTCAGAGGTAAAAGTATGTTGAATTATCTATGGGCGGGTATGATTATTGTGGGCGTTATTTTTGCGGCATTTACCGGGCGCATGCCGGATATTACCAATGCTTTAGTCGATTCTTCGAAAGAAGCGGTCACATTGTGTATTACGATGATGGGAGTCATGTCCCTCTGGGTGGGATTTATGGAGATTGCTTCCTGCGCAGGTCTTATCAAAAGTGCCTCTAAAAAAATCCGTCCATTCATACATTTTCTTTTTCCCAAACTTCCGGAAAATCATCCGGCGGTGGAGCACATTACGACAAATATCATTGCGAATGTTCTGGGACTTGGCTGGGCTGCGACTCCCGCGGGCTTAAGAGCCATGGAAGAGCTTGGGAAGCTTGAGGAAGACAGGCGGCGCGGGCGGCTTCCGGGACCGGTGAGGGCAAGAGGCGTGGCCAGTAATGAGATGTGTACGTTTCTGATTATCAATATTTCCTCTCTTCAGTTGATTCCGGTTAACGTAATTGCCTATCGAAGTCAGTATGGCAGTGTAAATCCGGCGGCAATCGTGGGAGCTGGGATCGTGGC
>JBJEMB010000031.1:0-4468 GCA_051879455.1 Lachnospiraceae bacterium | reverse complement strand
GATATAATCCAGCAGATACAGATTAATGGGGAAAAACAGAAAATTGATTTGGGACTGAAGAAGTATGAGTATACATTACATGAATGTCAGGACTATGAGATAGTGGTGAAGGCAACTGACAGAGCCGGAAATGAAGCTGAAAAACGTATCTATTTTCAAATTGTGCCAAAGAAACTTTTCATAAAAAGGATTACAGAGCCGGTAAAAAAATATCTGGGTGCAGAGCATGGACAAGAAAAAGAGCCTTCCAAAGAGACAAATGCCATTCAGCCTACGATGAAAGTTCCATTGATTCTTAAAATATCAAGTGTGAGTACAATAGGAATTATTCTGATTTTGGGTGGTTATCTTTTGCGGAAGAAACATAAGGAAAAAGAAGAAACAGAGGAAAAGATATCCTGAAAAGGGAGGATGCCGGGTAACCACTCTCGCGATTCCCGGCATGTATTATGAAAAAGTTTATTCAAAATAGTATTTTACTATTGCTGATGTCATTGTTTTCTTTTGTTGATTATAGTATACGAATGAGCTGTGAAGAAACAATGTTAAACCAGTAAAAGTTTTTTGAAAGATAAATGAACAAACTGTGAACATAATCTCCCTTTTTATTCATTGCTATTTGCGATATGCAAAAAGCGGGATTCCATTCTTTGTCGGTAATTCTACAAACCCTTGTGTAAGAGGTCTTGCATAGTCGATAAATTCATCGCTGATATCGGAACCGTCATTAATGATCCAATCTGCAGGAACAGGTTTTTCCTGATTACAGATAATATTAACGTCAGCTGTACCATAAGATAATTCGTAAGGTACACTTTTATTTCTTACGAAAGTGATCATTTTTCCGGTTTCTCCATTAATTGCAACCTGAACTGCATAGATACCTGCATTTACAGCTTCATCAAGGTCAACTCTGGAAAGATGTGCACAAGAACAGCGCTGACATACGTTAAGCTCGATGGAACGAACTTTTACACCGATTTTTTCTTTTACAAGATTTTCCAGATACTTTCCGGATCCTGTGAGCATTTTGTGACCAAAATTGTCTACACCTACATCACTTGCGTATTCACAGATAAAGGTTCCTTTTCCATCATTGATACCTTCAGAGATACATACAACAAGGTTTGGAGTTGTCTTTAAGGATTCACGGACTTTTTCAATAAAAGCATCCTGGTCAAAAGCAACTTCCGGTAAATAAACTAATACCGGATTATCACCTTCGAACTTGCGGGCAAGAATACTTGCAGCGGTCAGCCAGCCTGCATGGCGTCCCATAATTTCTACAATCGTTACAGATTGTTTGTTGTCATAGACAGTAGCATCTGTAGCAATTTCTCTGACAACAGTAGCAACATATTTTGCAGCACTTCCATACCCTGGTGTGTGATCTGTTTCTACAAGATCATTATCAATTGTTTTCGGAACACCGATAAAGCGGATGTCGCTGTCTATTCCGGCGGCATAGCGAGAGAGTTTGCTTACCGTATCCATGGAATCATTTCCACCAATATAGAAGAAATATCCGATATTCAATGCGCCAAGTTTTTCAAATAATTTAGGGTATACTGGATCATTTAAGTCCTCGGGAAGTTTATAACGGCATGAACCAAGGTAGGCACCAGGAGTTGTTCTCACAAGTTCCAATTCATTCGTTGCATCAAGGGCACCGATATCCATGTATCTGTCATTTAAAAATCCCTCAATTCCGTTTACCATACCATAAACATGTTCCACTTTGTCTGTCTGTTTCAGACCTTCCGATACAACACCGTACAAGCTTCCATTAATGACAGCTGTAGGTCCGCCAGATTGTCCGACGATTACATTTTTTTTCATAGTTTTATTCCTCCAATTCTATATTTACTATATCGGAAGTTATGAGATTTTACAATTAAATACGTTAAATTTCTTGAAAAATCGGTTGGAAAATGTAAAAGAATGTTTTATACTTAAACCAATCTACTATAGGAGGAGAAATTTGATGAAATATATTTCGTTCGCGATTCCATCGTATAATTCAGAAAGTTATATGTCTCATGCGATTGAAAGTATCTTGCCGGGCGGCGAAGATGTGGAGATTATTATCGTTAACGATGGATCAAAAGACGGTACTTCAAGGATAGCACATGAATATATGGATAAATATCCGGACATTATCAAGGTGGTTGATAAGGAAAACGGAGGACATGGAGATGCAGTGAATTCAGGACTTGCTAACGCAACCGGGAAATATTTTAAAGTGGTTGACAGTGATGACTGGGTAGACGAAGAGTCTCTTCACAAGATCCTTGATTTTTTAAAGCAGCTTGAAGAAGAGGAAAAAGAAATCGATATGCTGATTTCCAATTATGTGTATGAAAAGGTCGGGGCATCACATAAAAAGTGTATTCATTATCGTAATGTCCTGCCTCAGGATAAGATTTTTACATGGGATGATATTGGAAGATTTCATCTGGATCAGTACATATTGATGCATTCTGTAATTTACAGGACATCCATGCTAAAATTAAGTCAGATGACACTTCCGAAGCATACCTTTTATGTAGATAATATTTATGTTTACTATCCACTTCCGTATGTTCGAAAGATTTATTATCTGGATGTAGATTTTTACAGATATTTTATCGGAAGAGAAGATCAGTCTGTCAATGAGAAGGTAATGATTTCCAGAATTGATCAGCAGATCTTTGTTACGAAAAAAATGATCGATATGTATCAGCTGAAAGAGATCAGAAGTAAAAAGCTCCGCCATTATATGGTGAATTATCTTGCGATTATGATGACAGTTTCATCTATTCTTCTGATACGTTCTAAAAAAGAAGAGAACCTGGAGAAAAAGAGAGAACTCTGGCAGTATCTTAAAAGGAAAGATTTCAAGACTTTTTTGAGAATTCGTTACGGAATTCTTGGACAGACAATGAATATACCCGGAAAACCGGGACGAAAGATTTCTTCACTGGCATATACAGTGGCAAGAAGATTGATTGGATTTAATTAAAGATGGAATATTTTTTTAGCCATAGCGCATACTAATTAGAAAACAAATAAGGAGTATGTACTATGGCTATTGAATTTAGAAACAGTCAGACAAGGGATAATCTTATGCGTGCGTTTGCGGGAGAGAGTCAGGCCAGAAACCGCTATACAATTGCGGCAGAGACTGCAAGAGATCAGGGAATGATTTCAATCAGTGAGATTTTTCTTTTTACGGCAGATCAGGAAAGAGGGCATGCAGAAAGATTTTATGATCTGCTTAAGAGTGAGAATGGAACGACGATTGAAATAGATGGAGGATATCCGGTAGATAACTTTGACAGTGTGACACAGCTTTTAAGGGCTGCTCAACATAATGAGATGGAAGAAGCTGAAGATGTTTATCCGGCTTTTTCGAAGATTGCACGGGAAGAAGGATTTATAGAGGTAGCTGCAACATTTTACCAGATTGCACAGATAGAGGCAGTTCATGGAAGAAGATTTGGCAAGCTTGCAGAACTTCTGGAAAAGAACAGATACTATGAGAGTGACAAGGAGCAGGAGTGGATGTGCCTGAACTGTGGATATATCCATTATGGAAAACTTGTTCCGGAAATCTGTCCTGTATGCAGGCATGAGAGGGGTTATTTTATTCCGCTTTCTCTTGCGCCTTTTATGGAAAAAGAATTTTTAGGGGGCAGCAAAGCTTGACAAGTCAGAAAGCAGAAAATCTTTTAAATCTGGCACTTGATGCCACGCAGGAGGAAAGAGAAAAATCATCACAGCTTGAGACTGGCTATCATCCGTTAGAGCAGACATGGGAGCTGATCGTGAAATATTCCGGTAGCTTGGATGAAGTTCGCCAGATTGCAGAGCGCGTCACAGAGCTTTTAAATGAATATGCAATTATTACGGTAAAAGAATCTTTAATAGAAGAGATTGCTGCTCTTGTGCAGATTGAATATATAGAAAAACCGAAAAGGCTTTACTTTCAGATTGAGAATGGGAAACGAGTGTCTTGCATCAATGAGGTGCAGGGCAGTCGTTTTTCTTTGACCGGACAGGGTGTGTTTGTTGCGACCATTGATTCGGGGATTGATTATGCGCTGAGAGAATTTCGAAATACAGATGGTTCCACAAGAATCCGGGCACTGTGGGATCAGACTCAGATACCGAGAGAGGGTGAAGATTCACCATTTAATTACGGATTTGGAGTGGAATATGGAAAAGAACAGATTGATCGTGCGCTTGAAGTGCAGAATCCAGTAGATCGTCTTTCTGTCATTTCTTCCAGAGATACGTCAGGTCACGGCACGGCAGTAGCTGGAATTGCAGCAGGCAATTCTGGAGTGGCACCGGGGAGTGAACTTCTTGTCGTAAAACTTGGAAATCCTGTGGAAGGAGGTTTTCCACGGACGACACAACTCATGGCAGGGATTGATTATGTCGTCCGCAAGGCACTGGAGTATCAGAAGCCGGTAGCGATCAATAT
>JBJEMB010000030.1:0-4468 GCA_051879455.1 Lachnospiraceae bacterium | reverse complement strand
GGTTATGATGAACCGGATCCTGATACGGGTGAAGATTCTGGTAACAGTCCAACGGATTAGCATATGCAGGGAAAGATTATAAAAGGGATTGCCGGATTCTACTACGTTCACGTAGTGGAATCCGGTGTTTATGAGTGTAAGGCCAAAGGTGTTTTTCGAAAAGAAAAAATAAAGCCGCTTGTAGGCGATGATGTAGACATTGAGATACTGGATGAAAACGAAAAGACAGGAAATATTATTTCCATTCTGCCCAGAAAAAATGAGCTGATCCGACCGGCAGTTGCAAATATTGATCAGGCTCTTGTAGTATTTGCAGTGACAAAGCCAAGTCCTCATTTTAATTTGCTGGATCGATTTCTGGTTATGATGGAAAGTAAGCAGATTCCGGTTCTTCTCTGTTTTAATAAAGAAGATCTGGCAGATTTTTCTGAAATAGAGAGGCTAAAGCAGATTTATTCCCAATGCGGATATCCGTGTATTTTCACCAGTGCAATCGAAAATAAAAATATAGAACAGATAAAAGAACTTCTGAGAGGGAAAACGACTGCGATTGCGGGACCTTCTGGGGTTGGAAAATCATCGATCATTAATATACTTCAGCCAAAAGCGAATATGGAAACCGGTTCCATCAGTCGGAAGATAGAAAGAGGAAAACATACAACAAGACATTCGGAATTGTTCTGGATTGAGGGGGATTCCTATATTATGGATACTCCGGGATTTAGTTCCCTGTATGTGAATGACTTTGAAAAAGAAGAATTAAAATACTATTTTCCGGAATTTGAAAAGTATGAAGGGAAATGCAGATTCAATGGTTGTGATCATATCCACGAACCGGGATGTGCAGTAAAAGAAGCAGTTGAGAAAGGAATCATCTCCAGGGTACGGTATGATGACTATAATGAGATGTACCAGGAGTTGAAAAATAAAAGGAGGTACTGATATGGAATATATTTTGGCACCGTCTATTCTGGCGGCAGATTTTACGGTTCTTGGTGAGCAGATGAAGCTTACAGCAGATAATGGGGCAAAATATCTTCATTTTGATGTAATGGATGGAATGTTCGTGCCAAGCATTTCCTTCGGGATGCCTGTTCTTAAATCGATTCACAATGTGACAGATCAGGTAATGGACGCACATCTTATGGTGCAGGAGCCAATCAGATATATTGAGGCTTTTAAAGAAGCGGGAGCAGATATCGTGACGGTTCATCTGGAAGCTTGTGAAGATATCGAAGCTACTATTGCAAAGATCCGCGAGTGTGGTATGAAAGTGGGGCTGTCCATTTGCCCGGAAACAGATGCAAAAGAAGTAGAGTCTTTGCTTGCAAAAGTAGATATGTTACTCGTTATGAGCGTTCATCCGGGATTTGGAGGACAAAAATTTATACCAGAGTCTTTAGATAAGATTCGAGCAATCAGAGCAATGATTGAGAGTCAGAAACTGGATGTTGATATTCAGGTTGATGGAGGAATCTATCTTACAAATGTCAAAGAAGTTCTGGATGCAGGAGCAAATATTATTGTGGCAGGTTCTGCTGTATTTAAGGGAGATCCGGCGCAGAATACAAAAGAGTTTATGGAGATATTGAACGCTTATGAGTAAGAGAATAGTTATTATAAGTGGAGGCAAACTTGAAGAGGAATATGTTCTTTCGGTTTTGGCACAGGATGAATATTGTTATATCATTGGTGTAGATAAAGGAATGGAGTTTTTGTATCGTCACGATATTATGCCCAGTTATATTGTGGGAGATTTTGACAGTGTAGATCAAAAAATTGCGGATTATTACAGAAATGAAACACAAGTTCCGATTCGAGAATTTAATCCTGTAAAAGATGCCTCAGATACAGAAATTGCAATTCGACTTGCAATGGCGCTGGGATGTGAAGAAATGCTGATTTTGGGAGCTACCGGAGGAAGAGTTGATCATTTATGGGCAAATGTTCAGTGTTTGGCAATTCCCTTTAAGGCAGGGGTTAATGCCAGAATCCTTGACAGCCAGAATAGCATCAGGCTTATCGGTTGTGAGACTGTGTTGAAAAAAGAGGAAACCTATGGACCTTATTTCAGCGTGTTCCCATTAGGACAGGAAGTATATAATTTCAGTATCACCGGAGCAAAATATCCTCTTAAGAATCATACGCTGACTGCTTACGACAGTTTATGTGTCAGCAATCAGATTGAGGAGGATCAGGTGGTCATAAGCTTTATGGATGGAATTGTTGTTCTGATGGAAACAAGAGACGAGAGTAAATAAATACATATATTACAATGTGAAATGTATAAATATGAAAAAAGGAAGGATACAATAAATGAAACTTGGAATTGTAGGATTACCGAATGTAGGGAAAAGTACATTGTTTAATTCTTTGACAAAAGCCGGAGCTGAGTCTGCAAATTATCCGTTTTGTACGATCGACCCGAACGTGGGAGTTGTTACTGTGCCGGATGAGAGACTTAATGTGCTTGGTGAGATGTATCAGACAAAAAAGATCATTCCGGCGGCAATCGAATTTGTTGATATTGCAGGACTTGTAAAAGGTGCATCCAAGGGAGAAGGACTTGGAAACCAGTTCCTCGCAAATATCCGTGAGGTGGATGCAATTGTTCATGTTGTGCGTTGTTTTGAGGACAGCAATATTGTCCATGTAGACGGAAGTATCAATCCACTTCGTGACATTGAAACAATTAATCTTGAATTAATTTTTTCAGATCTGGAAATCCTTGAGAGAAGAATTGCAAAGACAACAAAAGTAGCGAGAAATGATAAGACAGCGGCGAAAGAGCTGGCGCTTCTTGAAAAGATTAAAGAGCATTTGGAAAATGACCGTCTTGCAAAGACATTTACAGGAGCAGAGGATGAGGAAGAACAGGAATGGCTGGAGAGCTATAATCTGTTAACTTATAAACCGGTTATTTATGCGGCAAATGTTGCAGAAGATGATCTGGCAAATGATGGCGCTGATAATGAAGGCGTTCAGGCAGTGCGTGAATATGCAGCGAAAGAAGACAGTGAAGTGTTTGTTGTATGTGCGCAGATTGAACAGGAAATTGCAGAACTTGAAGAAGATGAAAAGAAGATGTTCTTAGAGGATCTTGGATTATCTGAGTCAGGACTTGAAAAATTGATTAAGGCAAGTTATAAACTTCTTGGACTGATCAGTTATCTGACGGCAGGAGAACCAGAGGTGCGTGCCTGGACAATTAAAAAAGGTACAAAAGCACCACAGGCCGCAGGCAAGATCCATTCGGATTTTGAAAGAGGATTTATTCGTGCAGAAGTTGTATCTTATGATGATCTGATGGCATGTGGTAATCATGCGGCAGCGAAAGAAAAAGGTCTGATCAGGCTGGAAGGAAAAGATTATGTCGTACAGGATGGCGACATTATGCTGTTCAGATTTAATGTGTAAGAAATCAGAAGGAGAGAATAGAATATGCATAGAACAATTGAATTTCCTAATATTGGAATTCATCTGTCAAATGTAGGAGACCATATTACGATATTTGGGTTTGATATAGCCTTTTATGGGATAATTATCGGAATTGGAATTCTTGTTGGACTTTTTATTGCCATAGACGGAGCAAAAAGAACCGGCCAGAACCCGGAAATATATTACGATTTAGTCATTTATGCAGTAATCTTTTCTGTGATTGGTGCCCGAATTTATTATGTTGCATTTTCATGGGACATGTATAAGAATGATTTAAAAAGTATTTTTAACACAAGACAAGGCGGATTGGCTATTTACGGAGGAATCATTGCTGCCGTAATAACTGTAATTGTATTTTCTAGGGTGAAGAAGCTGTCGGCGCCGCTGTTGTTCGACACTGCTGGACCGGGTTTGGTAGCAGGACAGATGATCGGTAGATGGGGGAACTTTTTTAACAGAGAAGCGTTTGGAGAATATACAAATAACCCTCTGGCAATGAGGCTCCCGACTGATGCAGTGAGAAGTTCTGAGATTACGGAAATGATGAAGGAGCATATGGAGACTGTAAATGGTGTTTCCTATATACAAGTACATCCAACATTTCTGTATGAATCACTGTGGTGCATGATGGTATTGATCCTTTTGCTTTTATACAGAAAACATAAGAAATTTGATGGAGAAGTATTCCTGTTATATATGTTTGGCTATGGAGCAGGAAGAGTGTGGATTGAAGGACTTAGAACAGATCAGCTTCTGATACCGGGAACAGAACTTCCGGTATCACAGATATTGGCGGGGACACTTGTGATTGTGTCAGCAGTGTTGACATTCTGGAACAGGAGAAAATGTAAGACGGCATAGGAATAAAACATTATAATATAACAGAAAAAGAAATGATATACCCTGAAGGGTATATCATTTCTTTTTCGTATTTTCAATTATTTTATTTTTACTTGATGAATCCGAAGCAGTTAAGGATTACAATCAGTGTCAGAACAGGAACAGCAATTGTCATTACAAATTTATCATA
>JBJEMB010000029.1:0-26394 GCA_051879455.1 Lachnospiraceae bacterium | reverse complement strand
TGTTGACGGAGAGCCACAGAACATCGTAAACAAATAAGTCTTCAGATTAAAGGAGTAAAAGAATATGTACAGTATTGATCTTAACAGTGATATGGGTGAAAGCTTTGGAGCTTATAAACTTGGCGGAGATGAAAATATTATTCAGTATGTAACAACAGCAAATGTTGCCTGTGGATGGCATGCAGGAGACCCGATCGTTATGAACAAGGTCGTAAAGATGGCAAAGGAAAGAGGCGTCATGGTAGGGGCACATCCTGGTTATCCGGATCTTATGGGATTTGGAAGAAGAAAAATGGTTCTTTCTTTTGAGGAAGTAAAGAACTATGTAAGATATCAGATTGGTGCACTGTCAGCATTTACGCAGAGCTACGGAATGAAGCTTCAGCATGTGGCACCTCACGGAGCAATGGGAAATCAGTGCCAGTATGATGAGGAAATCTCCACTGCTATCGTAGAAGCAATTGCAGAGTTTGACAAAGACCTGATTGTTTATTACTGTGCAGGAGCAGTTCTCGGACAGATTGCTGAGAGCAAGGGACTTCGCACTGCATCAGAAATTTTTGCAGACCGTGCATATATGGATGACTTGTCTTTAGTGCCGAGAAAGATGGAAGGTTCCATGATTACAGATGAGGATGTTGCGATTGCTCGCTGTGTGCGCATGATCAAAGAAGGAAAAGTAACTTCTATCAATGGAAAAGAACTGGATATTAAGGGTGACACACTCTGTGTACACGGAGACGGACCGAAGGCACTGGCTTTCGTGCAGAAGATTCGTGAAACCTTTGCCAAAGAAGGCATTGAGATAAAACATTTATAAAACCTACAAAGGAGGAAAAGAGAGAAATGAGTAACGGAACCCAGAAAAAAGAGCCTATGTCAGTAGTAAAGAAAATGATGATCGCCCTTGTCGGAGGTCTCGTTGTGGGACTTGGATTCCTGTTCTTACGAGAGAGCATGATTGCTTCCGGAAATGAAGCAACATGGACCATGATCAACAAATTATTATTCCAGGATATCACGGTGGAAGAAGGTGTTGGAGCAATTGGTCTCTTCTACATCGTGGGACAGATCTTTATGAGAGGTCTTCAGCTTGCAATCGTACCATTGGTACTTGTATCCTTAAGCCTTGCAATGTGCAGTATCTCCAATTCTACAAAGCTTGGACGTATTGCAGGACGTGCACTTCTTGGATTCTTTGGTTTCTACGTATGTGGTGCAGCTCTTGGATGTACAGTAGCATATGGTGTGAAGAGTCTTGGATTCTTTGATGTAACTCTTCCGAGCGAAGGAATCGCAGAGGCAGCAACAATTGAGGCGTTCAATCCATTGGCAGTTGTAGTTAATGCATTCCCGTCCAACATCGTTGGCGCAGCAAGCACAAACAACAGCATTCTTGCAATCGTAGTTGTAGCAATTATCCTTGGACTTTGCCTGAATCAGATGGGTGAGAAAGCAGATCCGCTTAAGAAAGTGCTTGAAAATTTAAGTGATGTTATCAATATGTGGCTTACATTCCTTATTAACAAGGTTGGACCAATCGCAATCTTCTGCCTGATCTCCAGAACATTTGCAATCTACGGAGTAGAGTATCTTGCGCCGGCAGCAGCTTATGTTGTATCTGCAATGGCAACACTGCTTATCATGGTTGTAACACTTTACCCACTTGGTATCTGGCTTACAACAAGAATGAATCCGATCAAGTTCTTAAAGAAGATTGCAAAAGTTGGTGTGTTTGGATTCTCTACAAACTCATCTGCAGCATGTCTTCCACTGAACACAAGAACATGTCTGGACGAACTTGGATGCAGCGAGGAAATTACAAGCTTTGTACTTCCTACAGGTATGACAATTAACATGAACGGAACAACAGTTATGCACATGTTTGCTGTTACATTTATCGCAACAGCAGCAGGAATCGATGTTACACCTGCAAACATGGTTGTTATGGCATTCCTTTCTATCTGTGCAGCAGCAGGAACACCGGCAATCCCGATCGCAGGAACAACGATGATCTTCACTGTTTTGTCAGGTATGGGATGGACAACAGAAGCTTGTCTCATCGGTTACGCACTGGTTGTAGCAATCAACCGTCCGGTTGAGATGGCACTTCTTCCTCTGAACGTTATCGGTGACGCTGCAGTTAACGTTATCGTCAATGCGAAAGAGAAAGAAATTAATAAAGACGTATATAATAGCTAATAGTTAATCAAAAGCATTTAAAGGCAGCCATTCAGGCAGAGAGCCAGGTGGCTGCCTTTTTTACAGGATAAGTGTGACAAGATTTTAACAGAAAAGACAGGAATTAGGAAAATAAAACGACTACAAGGATAAGACAATTTTGGAGGATAAAAATGGACACAATCATGAAACTGTTAGAAAGCTTTCAGGCGTTTATCTGGGGACCGCCGACACTGGTTCTGCTTATGGGGACAGGACTTTACTTTACATTTAAATTGAGAGGCATACAATTATTTAAGTTTCCGAAAGCATTAAAAAGCATCTTCGAAAAAGAAGATGGTGCGGGAGATGTATCTGCATTTGCAACTTTATGTACAACACTGGCAGCAGATATTGGCACCGGAAGTATCGTAGGTGTAGCTACGGCGCTTAGGATTGGGGGACCTGGAGCGATGTTCTGGATGTGGATGTCAGCATTTCTTGGAATGACGACAAAATATGCAGAAGCTCTTCTGGCAGTAAAATTCCGTGTGAAGGATGAGAATGGACAGATTGCGGGAGGACCGATGTACTACATCCAGAACGGCATGGGAAAGAGATTTATCTGGCTTGCAAAATTGTTTGCATTCTTTGGAATCGTAACAGCTCTTCTGGGATGCGGTACCTTTCCACAGGTAAATGCTATTACAGAATCGGTCAATATGACATTCCATATTCCTGTATGGGTGATTGGAATTGCTGTGACGGTGCTTACGGCGATCGTAACGATTGGCGGTATTCAATCCATCTCTAAAGTGGCACAGTTCGTCGTTCCTTTTATGGCAATCTTTTTTATCGGAGGTTCCTTTGTGATCCTTTGCTGGAATTATGACGCAATTCCGGGTGCCTTTGGCGAAATCATACGCTGTGCATTTGCAAAACATTCTGTGCTTGGCGGAGCAGCCGGAACTGGTGTGATCACGCTGATGACAGCTGTGCGTACCGGTGTGGCAAGAGGAGTATACACGAATGAAGCGGGACTTGGAAGTTC
The DNA here is from genome assembly GCA_051879455.1 of Lachnospiraceae bacterium. GTDB lineage: Bacteria > Bacillota > Clostridia > Lachnospirales > Lachnospiraceae > MD308. Next base: position 23,183 of record JBJEMB010000029.1, on the reverse strand, counting down.
ACCGATCGTAGCTGCTGCGGCAAAGACAAATTCCTGTGTGAAACAGGGCCTGATTTCTATGACAAGTGTATTCTTTACGACTCTTGTGACCTGTACAATGACAGGACTTGTGATTATCTCGAGCGGGCTGCTCGATGGATCAAACTTAAGCGGAAGCGTGCTTGTGACACAGGCCTACAATGCGGGACTGCCTTTTGGAATCGGAAAATATCTTGTCGCAATCGGGATTATCTTTTTCTCTTTTACAACGATATTAGGATGGAATTACTATGGAGAAAGATGTGTTGTATATCTGACAGGAAATACAAAAGGAATTAAGGTGTTTAAGATTATATATATAGCTGCTATCGCTGTGGCACCGTTCCTTACACTGGAACCAATATGGTTACTTGCGGATATTACCAATGCACTTATGATCATTCCGAATCTGATTGCATTAATCGGACTTAGAAAAGTTGTGATCAATGAGACAAACAATTATTTTGATAATCTGGCAAAACGTACAATACCAGTAGGGAAGAATACAGTTGTTCAGTAAAAGAAAGGGAGAATCCTATGTCACTTTTTTTACAGATGCTGAATCTGCAGTTTACATTGTTTTTGCTGATACTGGTTGGAATTATCTTGAAGAAAAAAGGAATTATTACACAGGAGGGAAAGAAGACCCTTTCCAATCTTACGGTAAATGTGATTCTCCCTTGTAATATCATTCATTCCTTTATGGGTGACATTAATGCTTCGGAACAATTTGTAAAGAAATGCTTCGGAGCGTTTTTGATTTCCCTGGTGATTCAGATGCTCAGTATCACAGTTGGAAAATACTTTTTTTATAAAACCCCGGAAGAAAAAAGGACTATTTTTACATATGGATTGATCGTTTCAAATTCGAGTTTTATCGGGTTACCTATTGTGGATGCCATATACGGTGCGCTGGGAGTTCTCTATACCTCTTTTTTTCAGATCCCGGTGCGGATCACCATGTGGACGGCGGGGCTTTCCCTGTTTACCCATGCAGACAGAAAAGAAGCGTATAAAAAGCTGGTAAAGCATCCGTGTATTATCGCTGTAGTGATCGGAGTGCTCCTCATGATCTTTCCGGTACAGATTCCGGTGTTTTTAGAAAATACGATTGAAGGAATGAGTAAGTGTATGGTTCCAGTCTCTATGCTGGTGATCGGATGTATGCTGGCGGAATCAGATGTCAGACATCTTTTTGATCGTTCAGTGCTTTATTATTGTTTTATTCGCCTTGCGGCATACCCGGCGCTTGTTTATTTTGTGCTAAAGCTGCTTCATATCGATCAGATGCTCTGCGGTGTTATGGTACTCCTTAGCGCTATGCCTATGGCAAATACGACGGCAATCCTTGCGGATAAATATGACCGGGGTGCCGAGGCGGCATCCCAGTCAATCTTTGTGTCCACATTATTTTCGATGTTTACATTGCCGGTATGGTGTCTGATATTGGGGTAATAGAAATATTTCCCATGGTCAGACATTTTTTATCTCCATAAAATCTCACATGGCTTCAGTGTGATGGACTCGCAGTTTCCATCTCCGTCGTAGAAGTTTGTAGTCTGTGTTTCGTTAGAGTTGTTTAAGATGGCATATTTCCCGCTTTCCGGATATGCATTTACTTCACAGTTTAAGTTGTCGGCGTACCAGATATAATAACGGTCTTCTTTGTGGGCTGCATAATACATTGCTCTCATGAGAAGTCGTGTGTTTTCATAGCTGTACGGAAGTCCCGAGATGTATACGCCACGGCCTTGTCCGTAGGAGTGTGCAGCCATATGTACTTCATTGTTGGAGTATTCAATGATTTCTGTGTCAGCGGACAGTGCATAGATTCCCGACTTGTGTTCACCGAATTCAAAGGCAGCCTCTCTGTCTTCGGTAATAAAATGTGAATCTAAAGCTTTTGTAAAATATTTGTCAGTGGAAAGGGTAAATCCAAGCTCTTTATCTACACCCAGGACATCTGCAAGCTGGAAGAATCGTCCGCCGTGATGAACTGCAGTCGGTTCACCGACGCCGATAAATCCTCCTCCGTTATATACCCATCTGCGGATTTCTGTCACCAGTTTTTCGTCAAGCCATTCTTCCCCACCGGAATAGGATGTGCCTGCATCCCCGGCGTTGATGATCACATCAATATCTTCCGGAACACCGTTCTTTTTAATATCGTCAAAGCTGATAAATGAAACATCTACCGAAGCTCCGCTTAAAGATTCCAGAATTCCAAAATAGGAATAAGTCTGTTTATACCAGAGAGCATGAGCAACCATGTATGGCTGCCAGGAGCGAAGGTGTCCCCAAGAATTTAAGATAGCAACCTTCAGACCACAGTATGGTTTCTTGCCTTTTACATTGTCGTAGATTAAGCGGAATTCATCGGTAATGGTTTCGATATAATCTACAAATTTTGGAAATTTGTATGCCAGGCTTAAATATCCTCCGTAACCGATACGGTCTACCGGATTTCTCATCAACGCGCGCCTTGCGGAAAGCCAGTTTTCAGTGGCTTCGATGCAAGGGTCATTTCCTTCGTAGAAAGTATCCGGGAAGAAATAAGGAAGGAAACGTCCTTCGGTATATTTTACACCCGGAATGTCTGAAATCAGACGTAAGGTGGCACCGCCGCCGACACTTCCAACTACGGCATCCAGACCGATGCTTTCAAAGTATGGACCATAAGGCTCTGTTCCGATCCAGTTGTCGCCAAGGAACATCATAGCTTCACGGTCAGATTCATGCACAAGTTCTACAAGTTCTTTTGCCTTCTTTGCAACAAAACGCTGAATGAAGTCCATATAGTCACGGTAAGCTTTGGTTGGCACACGGAACGGTGAATTGTAGTAACCGTTATCCACAATGTCTTCCGGTCTCAGAGCATATCCGTATTCAGCTTCGAATTCTTCCAGTGCCTTAATAGAAACCGTTGCACCATATCCGAACCAGTCAACAAATTTTTCTTTTGCATCGGAGTTAAATACTAATGTAAAGTGATAGAAAAATGTGGTGAATCTGACAACATCGGTGGATGGATTGTTGATCAGCCACTGCTTCAGATAGTCTTTTGCAAAAGCGCCTGAACTTGTCTGACGCACATCAAATGGAATGTCGTGTGGGACATCTCCCCAGTTGTTTGTAATGTGGTTGTACATCTGGGTCGGATCCCAGATGGCATATACAAAGAAAGATACGGTATATTCGTGGAAAGGAATTGCTTCTTTGATGGTTACAATATTATTTTTCTGATCTACAGACCAATTGTCTGGCACAACACATTCACCGGTCGTACGGTCTATGACTTCCCACCACTTCTTTGGGTCATGGATATAATCAGCAACTATCTGCTCTCTGTAATATCCGTCAAGGAAATCAATGGAAACAGTAGTGTCTGTTGCAAGGTTATGTCTGGACATTAAGAGCATCTGCTGGCATTCGTCCATGTGCTCCATTGCAAATTCATTGTGGCCTCTCGCCACAAAATACGTTGTATATATTTTTGCATCTAAAGACTTGACACTGTCGTCAAGCTTTGTGCCATCACTGTCGCGCAGTGCATCGGCTCCCCAGCGATCTAACATTTCTTTTGTCTGTTCTAAAAAGTTAGACTCGCTTGGTAAAGTTACTCTTCCTTTTGTTTTTGACATAATAAACCTCCCGAACGTATTTCTTTAATTTGAGTATATGTAATAACATGGCGCATTTCAATAGCATGATTATCCGAATTTTTTGCACTTTCGGAGCGTTGCAAAAAGTACTTTGATTTGGTATATTAGATATATCAAATGAATATAAAATTCCTGGACATTTTAGTCAAAATGGGGAGGTGGACTTATGAAAGTTAGGATGATTGACGGGGTGGAAAAGTTGGAACAGTGCCCACCGTTTTTCGTGGATAAACTTTTGTGGGGGACAAAAAGTATACCGAAAACATATGGATATCTTGGATTTGTGCCGGGAGATGGTTTCTATCTGAAGATGATTTGCGAAGAAAAAGATCCTTTTCGCACATGCACAGAAGATAGAGATCCGGTATACAGAGACAGCGCGATGGAGGCATTTTTCATGTTTGAATCGCAACATGCAAAAAGCGGACCGCCGGTATATTTTAATTTTGAGTTCAATGCCAACGGAGTGCTGCTTGCGGGGTACGGAAATCGACGTACTTATCGCTCTTTTTTTGCGAAGGAATTATATCCGGAATTTCATTGTAAAGCTGAGATAAGTGAAGAACAGTGGAGTGTATCGCTTCGCATTCCGATTACGGTACTGGAGCAGGTGTGTGGTCCGCTGAACCTGGAGGAGGGAAGCGCATTTACCTGTAATTTCTATAAAATATCCGAAACGAAGGAAATAGAACACTATGCAGCGTATGCTCCGATTGATTCAGATGTTCCAAGTTTCCATGTTCCGGAATTTTTCGAGAAAGCAGAGATTGTGAAAGAGGATTAGAATCCTCTTTCTGCTACCGCTTTAATGGAAGAAGCATATTCTGAAGGGGTCATGCCGGTCAGTTTTTTAAACTGACGTGAAAAATAGTGAATCGAGGTATAGCCAAGGTGTTCGGACACCTGCGTGAAATTCATGTGGTTGGTGCGGATCAATTCCTTGGCTGCATTTATTTTCATATGAGAAAAGTATTCAATGATTCCAAGATTACATCGGTCTTTAAATATTTTCTGAAGTTGTGAACGACCGATCAGATTATCCCGGCAGATCTGCTCGATGGTAACGTGCGTCGTGATGTTACTTTCCAGATAATCTACAATACGGTTAAAGACCTCTTCGTCGCTTTTGCTCTTTGTGGTTTTGAGCGTTAAGGAAGCGGGTCGTTTGGAAAGTACTACTGGCTGAGAGTATCTTCTTATCATATGAATAAGAAATTGCTCCAGATAATTTTTGATCATCTGACCTGCACCGAAAGAGACTTCCGGTTTCAGGGGCATATTTTGCAGATATGGATCATCCAGACGGCAATCGTAACACTGTCTGGCTTCCATAATAATATTTGCAAGAATGTTGCGGGCGGTTTCATCAATTTTCAGAATACGTTTTCTGAAAAAGTCCATCGCTTCGTCAGAACATTCAAAAGAGATAACTACAAGATTTGGGGCAATACTTCCCGTTGCGGTGACATTGTGAAATTCATTGGGCTCATGGAATGCGATTTCTCCCTTTTTTAATACTGTATAAGAAGATCCGGCGGTAATACCTACTTCACCTTTGTCTACACAGATGAATTCCCAAAAGTTGTGGCTTTCTCCCTCGAATGTAAAATCGCTCATATATTCGAAGTAATGGATGCTAAATATCTTTCCGATTGTGATTGAGTTTTTGAATTCAATGCCGTTATATCCCATAGAAGTACCTCTCAAAAATGATTTGGATATGTTTCACAATAATTATAAGACATATTTTGACAAAATGCAAAGTAAAAGGGTAAATAGTGCAAATTAATAGGAAAATAAGGTAAATCATTTTGTGCATGTTTATACTACAATAGAATCAGGTACAACGTACAAAAAATATTTCATAGGAGGTAAAATTATGAAAAAGAAACTTATCAGTGCATTGTTATGCGTAACAATGGTAGCAACTATGCTTGTTGGCTGTGGCGGAAAATCTGATAGCGGCAGCAGTGATGAGGGTGGAAAGAAACTTGTTTACTGGGCTATGTGGAGTGAAGAAGAGCCGCAGGCAAAAGTAATCAAAGAAGCAGTTGCTAAGTACACAGAGGACACAGGTGTAGAGGTTGATCTTCAGTTCAAAGGACGTTCAGGACAGAGAGAAGGACTTCAGCCGGCACTGGATGCAAAGCAGCAGATCGATTTGTTTGATGAAGATGTTAACCGTGTAAACGGTGCTTGGGGAAAATATCTTTTAGATCTGGAAGACCTTGCAAAAGACTATGAAGCTGAACATGGTAATGAGACGCTGTTCAAGATTGCTCGTAACGCATATGGACAGGCACACGATGGAGATGCAACACTGCATTCTATCCCATATCAGCCATCTATCTTCGGATTCTTCTATAACAAGACATTGTTTGATAAAGCTGGTATCGAGGCAGTTCCTGCAACATGGGAAGAGTTTGATGCAGCTTGTGCTAAGTTAGTAGATGCTGGTATTACACCAATTACAGCAGACGATGCTTATATGACATCCTTTATCGGTCTTCACCTTGCAAGATACATCGGACAGGATGGAGTAAAATCACTTGTTATGGGCGAAGAAGTTAACGGTGCTAATGTAACATGGGATGACCCGAAGGTGCTCGCAGCAGCAGAGAGCTTTGCAGATTTCGCAAAGAAGGGCTACTTCTCCAAAAATATTGCAACAAACAAATATCCTGCAGGACAGAATCAGGAATTTGCTCCTGGAAATGCAGCAATCGTTATCTGTGGATCATGGCTTCCGAACGAAGCAAAAGCTTCTGTAGCATCAGATCTTGAGTGGGGATATTTCAACTACCCATCTGTAGACGGCGGAACAGATGATAATACAGCAAACAACATTGCAAATCAGGTACTTGCAATCAACAAAGATTCTGAGATGTCCAAAGAAGCGTTCGAGCTGATTACATACATCACAACAGGCGACTTTGATAAGAAGATGACAGAGGAAGCTCTGTGTATTCCAACAGACAAAGCAAATGCAGATGCATGGCCGGCAGAGTTAGCAGGTGTTAAAGATCAGTTTGATGCAACAACATCATTCTATGATTGGGCAGCTGGTGTTGAGAATAACAACGACCTTACACCGGTACTTGCAGAGCAGACACTGAACCTTGCAAGCGGAAAAGTTGACGGAGCAGGTTTTGTAGCAGCTATGAAAGAAGCAGCTGGACAGTAAAAGTTAAATAAAAAGATACTTGTTTAAGTAAGACAATGATGGAATATGGCGGCAGGGGGAATACTGCCGCCATGTTTTATAGAAAAAGGAGGGCTAGTGAATGAAGAAGAATAAAAAAATGATCGTTGGCTTTCTTGCGCCTGCAGTCATCATCTTCCTCATTGTATTTCTGTATCCGATCATTCGTACGATCATGATGAGTCTGTATAAGATCGAATCCGTAACAGATGCCATGGAATATTGGACGTTTGTAGGCTTACAGAACTACCAGAAGCTGTTTACAACGGCAATTTTTAAAACGGCGATGTTTAATATTTTCAAGATATGGGCGATCGGTGGGGCAATCGTACTTTCCGTGTCATTGCTTTTTGCGGTAATCCTTACCAGCGGAGTTCGCGGGAAAAAACTGTTCCGTGCAATCATTTATCTTCCGAATATTGTCAGTGCGGTAGCGCTTGCTACTATGTGGCTTCAGTATGTATACAGCTCTCAGTTTGGACTTCTGAAGTCATTTTTGGAAACGATTGGACTTAAGAAACTGGCAGAAACGCCATGGTTAGATACAGAGCATAAATTCTGGGCATTGTTGTTCGCATATTGTTTTGGTATGATTGGTTATCATATGCTGATCTGGATGAGCGGAATTGAGAGAATCAGTCCTGATCTTTATGAGGCGGCAACAATTGATGGGGCAAACAAACCACAGCAGTTCCGCCATATGACACTTCCGCTTTTAAAAGGTGTATTTAAGACCAACATTACAATGTGGTCGGTAAGTTCGGCTGCATTCTTTGTATGGTCACAGTTGTTCTCAACTGTTACTGCAGACAAAGCGACAATTGTTCCGGTACAGTATATGTATATGCACACGTTTGGAGCGGGGAACGCAGTTACAGAACGTAACGCAGGATATGGCGCAGCGATTGGTATCATTCTGTGTCTGTGCGTAGTTATCATATTTACAATCTGCAACAATCTCATCAAAGATGATGATCTGGAATTTTAGAAAGGAGGAGCAGTTATGGCTAAGGAAAAAGAAAGAAAAGTTAGAGATAAGATTAATTGGAAAAAAGAACTGAAACTTGCTCCTGGATATATTATCATCATTTTGTGGGTGATATTTACCTTTATGCTTCTTGGATGGATCGTGGCAGCAAGTCTTTCTACAACAGCAGATATTTTTGCGGGAAATGCGCTGAAATTCCCTACGGGATTACATTTTGAAAATTATGCGCAGGCATGGGGAAGCGGCGGTGTAGCTGTGTTTTTCATGAATTCTCTTTTGTATTCTCTTGTGTCATGTGCACTGTTGATTCTTATTTGTGCACCGGCAGCGTATGTACTTGCAAGATTTACATTTCTTGGAAACAAAGTGATTCAGACAGGTTTTGTTGCTGCAATGGGTGTTCCGATTACTATGATTGTTCTTCCATTGTTCAGTGTTGTTGCAAATATGGGTATTCTGAATAATGTCTTTGCAAGTAAAGTGACACTGATCTTCCTGTATATCGGAATTAATGTTCCGTATACGACGATTTTCCTGCTGACATTTTTTGCAAACCTTTCACGTACATATGAAGAGGCAGCAGCGATTGATGGATGCCCTCCGGCGAAGACATTCTGGAAGATTATGTTCCCGATGGCACAGTCTGGTCTTGTAACAGTAACGATTTTTAACTTTATCAATATCTGGAATGAGTATTTCCTGTCATTGATATTTGCAAACTCAGATCAGCTCCGTCCGGTAGCGGTAGGTCTTTACGGAATGCTCCAGTCTATGCAGTACACAGGCAACTGGGCAGGTATGTTTGCAGCGGTTATAATTGTATTCCTTCCGACATTCATCCTGTATATCTTCCTGTCAGAGAAGATTATCGGTGGTGTTACCGGAGGTATCAAAGGCTAATAGGATTTTAAAACCAGCACAAATATAAAAGAACTTGGAGGTAGAAGGATGAATAAACCAGTATTAGTCATTATGGCGGCAGGTATGGGAAGCCGTTATGGTGGATTAAAACAAATTGATCCGGTAGATGATGAAGGACACATCATTATGGACTTTTCAATGTTTGATGCAAAAAGAGCCGGATTTGAAAAAGTAATTTTCATTATCAAAAAAGAAAATGAAGCGGATTTCAAAGAGGCAGTCGGAGACCGTATGGCAAAATACATGGATGTGTCTTATGCTTTCCAGGAGCTTTCTAATATTCCGGAAGGATATGAAGTGCCGGAAGGAAGAGTAAAACCTTGGGGTACAGCGCATGCAGTGTATAGTGCGATTGACCAGATTGATGGTCCTTTTGCGGTTATCAATGCAGATGACTATTATGGAAGCGAAGCATTTCAGCTGATCTATGATTATCTGTCTACTCACGAAGATGATGATAAATATCGTTACACGATGGTTGGATATGAGCTTGGCAATACGGTGACAGATAATGGCCATGTTGCAAGGGGAGTCTGCAGCATGAACGAAAAGGGGGAGCTGATCGCGATCCATGAGAGAACCCGTATTGAGAAACGCGATGGAGGTATTGCTTTTACTGAAGATGATGGCGAGACATGGAATTTTGTTCCGGCAGACACGACGGTGTCCATGAATATGTGGGGATTTTCAAGAAGTATTCTGGATGAGATTAAGAAGGGATTTTCAGCCTTCCTTGATGAAGGTCTTAAGGCTAATCCTATGAAATGTGAGTACTTCCTGCCTACGGTTGTAAGTAACCTTCTCGGAGAGGATCGTGCAACTGTAGCAGTACTTAAATCTGCGGATAAATGGTATGGTGTAACTTACAAAGAGGATAAACCGGTTGTGGTTGCGGCTATTCAAAAAATGAAAGAAGAGGGACGCTATCCAAACAAACTTTGGGAGGAAGAATAATGGCACAGATAACCAGAGAACAAAGGGACGAAGTAATTGCCCACTTTCAATATGAAGGGGTATTAGTTGATGATAGACCGTACGGAAGCGGTCACATTAATGATACATTTTTGCTTACTTTTGAAATTGCGGAAATGGGTCATATTAAGGTCATTTTGCAGAGAATGAACAAAGATGTCTTTGCAAATCCGGTAGAACTTATGGAAAATATTATTGGTGTGACATCTCATCTCAGAAAGAAAATTGTGGAAAATGGAGGAGATCCAGAGAGAGAGACATTGAATGTGATCCCTGCTGTGAATGGAATGCCGTATTATGTGGATTCCCTGGGGGACTATTGGAGATCTTATAAATTCATTACAGATGCAACAAGTTATGATCAGGTGGAGAAACCGGATCATTTCTACCAGAGTGCTGTGGCATTTGGGAATTTTCAGCGTCTGTTGGCTGATTATCCGGCAGAGACACTTCATGAGACAATTGTAGGATTTCATGATACAAAAGCCAGATTTGCTACCTTCAAAAAAGCAGTAGAAGAAGATAAGTGTGGTCGGGCAGCAAGTGTGAAAAAAGAAATTGAATTTGTACTTGCAAGAGAGGAAATAGCAAATTATTTCTGTGACCTTCTTAGAAATGGTGAGATTCCGCTTCGTGTTACTCACAACGATACAAAGCTTAATAACATTATGATTGACAATAAGACAGGGAAGGGAATCTGCGTCATTGACCTTGATACGGTTATGCCGGGACTTGCAATGAATGATTTTGGAGATTCGATTCGTTTTGGCGCAAGTACCGCTGCGGAGGATGAACTGGACCTTAATAAGGTATCCTGTAGTATGGAGCTTTTTGAACTGTATGCCAAAGGTTATATTGAAGGCTGTGGCGGAAAGCTTACAAAGAGAGAGATTGAACTCATGCCGATGGGTGCAAAGACTATGACATTCGAATGCGGAATGCGTTTCCTCACGGATTATCTTCAGGGGGATACCTATTTCAAGATTCACAGAGAACATCACAATCTGGACCGTTGCCGGACACAGTTTAAACTTGTTGAAGACATGGAGAATAAGTGGTATACTATGCAGGAAATCGTTGGCAAATATAACTGCTAGGAGGTAAATAAACATGGCAAAGATACTGATTACCGGAGGTGCCGGTTATATTGGAAGTCATACAGCGCTGGAGCTTTTGAATGAAGGCTATGAAGTAGTTGTTTATGATAACCTTTCAAACTCTTCCAGAGAATCTATAAATAGAGTAGAGAAACTTACCGGAAAATCCATCAAATTTTACGAGGGGGATATTCTGGATGGGGAAAAACTTACGCAGATGTTTGAAGCAGAGGGAATCGATGCTGTTATTCACTGTGCGGCACTGAAGGCTGTAGGAGAGTCTGTAAGAAAACCTCTGGAGTACTATCATAATAATATAACAGGAACACTTTCTCTGATGGGCGTTATGAAAAAAGTGGGCGTAAAGAATATCGTATTCAGTTCCTCTGCGACTGTGTACGGAAGTCCGGAAGAGATTCCGATTACAGAAAGTTGCCCTAAAGGTCAGTGCACGAATCCGTACGGATGGACAAAATCCATGATGGAACAGATCATGACAGACGTGCAGAAAGCCAATCCAGAGTGGAATGTAATCCTTCTCCGTTACTTTAACCCGGTAGGGGCACATAAGAGTGGTCGTATCGGCGAGGACCCGAAAGGAATTCCGAATAATCTGATGCCTTATATTTCACAGGTTGCCGTAGGAAAACTTGAAAAACTGGGTGTATTTGGCGATGACTATGATACTCCGGACGGAACCGGTGTGCGTGACTACATTCACGTTGTAGACCTTGCAATCGGGCATGTAAAAGCGATTAACTATATTTTCACTAATCCGGGATTGGATATCATCAATCTTGGAACCGGTGTTGGATATTCCGTGCTTGATATGGTAAAGGCGTTTTCTAAAGCATGTGGAAAAGAGATTCCATATGAGATTAAGCCAAGAAGAGAAGGAGATATCGCTATGTGTTATGCCGATCCGTCCAAAGCGCTTGAGGTTCTTGGATGGAAAGCAGAGAGAGGATTAGATGAGATGTGTGAGGATTCCTGGAGATGGCAGTCCCAGAATCCGAATGGTTATAATGTATAGAGAAATGTTAATATCATGGGAGCGCAGAGTTTCTGCGCTCCTGGTTTTGTTACCCATGATGGGAATACTTGAATTTGAGTGGGAACGTGGTATAATAACAATAAGTATCTAAAAATAACTTTGCTTGAACAGGAAGTATTATCGAGGAAGTATTATGGAAAAGAAAAAGAAAGAAGAAAAGGTTCGACTTAAGGGGCAGCTTCGGATGTACATGCAGCTTCCGGCAGTGATGGCAGTGGTCCTGGTTATTATGAATATCTGGATTTTAGCGATTGACTATCAGGCCGGTGTGTTGATGATGTTTTTTGTTGCGGGGTACATTCTGGTGGTTGCTTTTTTGTATACGTACAGCAAGACGAAGGTTGTAAAAGACCTTGTTGAATTTGCGGCGCAGTACGGAATCGTTCAGAATACGCTCCTTAAGGAACTGGCAGTGCCATATGCGATTCTTTTGGAAGACGGAAAAGCAGTCTGGATGAATGACCAGTTTTTGAACATTCTGGGACAAAAAGCGGAAGGAAAGATTTATATCAGTAAATTTATCCCGGAAATTAATACGAGTATTTTCCCAAAAGAGGAAACAGACATTGTAGAAATGGATGTCTATTACGAAGATAAAGAATATCGTGCGGAATTACGCAAGGTCTCTGTAGAAGGATTTAATGAATCGGAGCAGCTTATGGACCTTCCGGGGGAGAAGGAGTCGTTTGTTGCTGTTTATCTTCAGGATGTCACGGAGCTTAACAAATATATCCGTCAGAATGAAGAACAGAGGATGGTTGCCGGACTGATTTACATTGACAATTATGATGAACTGATTGATAGTGTAGAAGATGTACGCCAGTCTCTTCTTATGGCTCTTGTAGACAGAAAGATTAACCAGTATATTTCTAAAGTAGACGGTATTGTCCGAAAGATGGAGAATGATAAATATTTTATCGCCATTCAGAAGCATTATTTTAAACAACTTGAAGACGATAAATTTTCTCTGTTAGAGGATGTAAAGACGATAAACATTGGAAATACGATCCCGGCAACTTTAAGTATTGGACTTGGACTCAGCAGTGAGTCTTATGCTCAGAGTTATAATTATTCTCGTGTTGCCATTGATCTTGCACTTGCAAGAGGTGGCGATCAGGCTGTTATTAAGGATTGCAGAGGAATTACTTATTTTGGTGGCAAACGTGAACAGACAGCAAAGAATACACGCGTAAAAGCGAGAGTAAAAGCAGAGGCTCTTCGAGAGTTTATGACAGTCAAAGACAAGATTTTTGTTATGGGTCACAAACTGACAGATGTGGATGCATTTGGAGCGGCGATCGGTGTGTATCGTGCAGGAACTGCATTGGATAAAAAGGTTCATATTGTGATCAATGAAGTGTCCGCATCTTTGCGTCCTTTGTACAGTTCTTATGAGAATAATCCGGACTATCCGGAAGATCTGTTTTTGAATTCTTCGAAAGCCATGGAACTTGCCGATGAGAATTCGATGGTCATTGTTGTCGATACGAACCGCGCGGTGATGACTGAGAGTGAGGAGCTTTTGAAACAGTGTAAGACAGTGGTTGTGCTTGATCATCACAGACAGAGCGCGGATAATATTGATAGTGCAGTTCTGTCCTATATCGAGCCTTATGCTTCATCTGCCTGTGAGATGATATCGGAAGTTCTTCAGTATATTGTGGATGGGATTAAGATTCCGAAGCTTGAAGCCAGCAGCCTTTATGCCGGTATCATGATTGATACGAATAATTTTGTGTACAGGACCGGTGTTCGTACATTTGAGGCGGCTGCATTTTTGAGAAGATGTGGAGCAGATATTACTCTTGTGAAAAAGATGTTCCGCGATGATATGGAATCCTATCAGGTAAAAGCTGCAATTATCAGCAGTGCGGAAGTATTCTGTGAAAAATTTGCAATTGCGAAGAATTTATGCTCTAATATAGAAAGCCCGACAATCATTGGTGCGCAGGCCGCAAATGAGCTTTTGGAAATTAACGAGATAAAAGCGTCCTTTGTACTGACTATTTATAATGGAAGGATTTATATCAGTGCCAGATCCATTGATGAGGTAAATGTACAGATCATTATGGAGAAACTTGGCGGCGGCGGTCACATGAATGCGGCCGGAGCACAGTTTGATCACACGGATATTGACGAAGCTGTGTCTGCTTTGAAAAAAGTAATAGAGACGATGCAGGAGAAAGGAGACATTTAGAATGAAAGTAATTTTGACAGAAGACGTGAAGTCTCTTGGAAAAAAAGGTGATATCGTAAATGTAAATGACGGATATGCCAGAAATTTTATTTTAAAGACAAATAAAGGTATTGAGGCGAATGCAAAAAACCTTAATGATCTGAAATTAAAGAAAGCAAATGATGATAAGATTGCACAGGAACAGTATGAGGCTGCAAAAGAGCTTGGAAGCAAGATTGAGGCAGGCAAGATTGAAGTGGCAATTAAGACCGGAGAGGGTGGAAAAGCATTTGGATCTGTATCCTCAAAGGAAATTGCGGCTGAGGTAAAAACACAGCTGAACCTGGAAATTGATAAGAAAAAAGTTGTACTCAAGGAGCCAATCAAGACACTTGGTACATTCAAAGTGCCGGTAAAATTACATCCGAAGGTAACAGCGGAGCTTACAGTGAATGTAAAAGAAGAGGCTTAGGAGGAAGCATAGATGGAAGAGGCGCTCATTAAAAGAGTTATGCCCCATAGTGTAGAAGCAGAACAATCTGTAGTAGGTGCCATGCTGATGGATAAAGATGCAATACTTACAGCGTCGGAGATCATCAGTGGGACAGATTTTTACCAGACTGCATATGGAGTGATCTTTGACTCCATGGTGGAATTGTTTAATGAAGGGAAACCGGTAGATCTTGTTACACTTCAGGAGAGACTTAAGGAGAAAGATGTCCCGCCGGAGATTTCCAGCCTGGAATTTGCCCGGGAACTTTTAAATGCAGTTCCGACTTCAGCGAATGTAAAGTATTATGCAGAAATTGTTGCAGACAAATCGATGATGAGAAAGCTCATTAAGCTGAATGAAGAGATTGCAAATACCTGTTATGCGGGAAAAGAATCTCTTCCGGCGATTCTTGAAAATACAGAAAAATCAGTATTTGAGCTTTTGCAGAAGAGAAATACGGGTGAATATGTTCCTATTAAACAGGTGGTACTTAATGCGCTGGACAGAATTGAAAAAGCGTCCAAGAGTAAAGGAACTGTAACAGGTATTCCTACAGGATTTATTGATCTTGATTATAAACTTTCGGGACTTCAGCCTTCAGATCTGATTCTGGTTGCGGCAAGACCATCAATGGGTAAGACGGCTTTTGTCCTGAATATTGCGCAATATGTCGCATTTAAAAAAGATAAAGGCGTTGCTATTTTCAGTCTTGAGATGTCAAAAGAGCAACTTGTGAATCGACTTTTTGCATTAGAGTCTCAGGTTGATTCTCAGGCGCTTCGTACCGGTAATTTAAAAGATTCCGACTGGGAAAAATTAATTGAAGGTGCCGGGATCATAGGAAAATCGAATCTGATCATTGATGATACTCCGGGAATCTCTGTGTCAGAGCTTCGCTCGAAATGTCGGAAGTATAAGTTGGAGCATGACATAGAACTTGTAATCATAGACTATTTGCAGTTGATGACAGGAAGTGTGGGAGGGCGTTCAGAATCCCGTCAGCAGGAGATCTCTGAAATATCCCGCTCTTTGAAAGCTTTAGCCAGAGAGTTAAATGTACCGGTTGTGGCGTTATCTCAGCTCAGTCGTGCCGTGGAATCAAGACCGGATAAACGGCCGATGCTCTCAGATCTTAGAGAGTCTGGTGCGATCGAGCAGGATGCGGACGTCGTTATGTTCATTTATCGAGATGAATATTACAATAAAGACAGTGAGAAAAAGAAACAGGCTGAGATTATTATTGCAAAACAGAGAAACGGCCCCATAGGGACCGTTGATCTGGCATGGCTTGCTGATTATACAAAGTTTGCAAACCTAAGCCGGCAGGAATAATTTTTTTAAAAGAGATACTGGACCGCTTTCGGCGGCAGCTTTTCGATAGGATTGTTGCTGCCTGATAAGCTGGTCCAGTTTTTTGAATTCCTCTTCTTCCTGCCTTTCTTTTGCGTCCAGTAAAAAGGACATTTCTTTGCTGAACATTTCAAGAAGTACTTCATTATTATTCTGAAGCATACGTTTAAATTGCAGTTGCTGGCGTGTCTTACGCAAATCAGGGATCAGCGCTTTTAGTTCTGAAAAAGGTACACCTTGCTCGTAGAGATCTTTGATACATTCAAATAGTCGGGCGTCATCTTTTGTTTCTCGTTTTAATTGTTCTAATGCTTTGTTCATTTTATAACCCCCTTATTATATGTGTGTCTGTCCAATCAGGCGGATTCAGTATAACATGGGAAAAGTAAAAAATAAGTCAAAACAGGTCGGAGGTAATAAAAAAGCATTGACCGTTGCGAATTTGCTTCGGACAATGCTTTTTTATGTGTATTCTCATCAGAATATTATGCTTCCTCGATAGCTCCTGTTGGGCACTGAGCAGCGCATGTTCCGCAATCAACACACTCGTCAGCGTTGATCTCGAACTTGCCATCTCCTTCAGCGATAGCACCGATTGGACAAACACCAGCGCAAGCGCCGCAAGCTACACAGCTGTCGTTAATTTTGAATGCCATTGGTATGTACCTCCTTTATAATGATGTTAGACACAAAACTTTGCCTATTCTTATCATAATACAAACGATAAAAATATACAAGTAAAATGTCGGAAGAAATGTCCGGGCAATAAAATATAAAAAACTTAAGATTTTTTTCAACATTTTTTCACGAAATTAGTGTATAGTGTTATTCTGTAAAGTGGCAGAAAGAGATTTCTGATTGTAAAAAGTAATGGGAGAGCAATTTTTATGAAGAAAAGAATCATAGCAGTTTTGCTGTGTTTTGTATTAGCTTTTTCGGGATGTTCTGCCGAAAAAAAACAGAAAGAAGAAAAAGAAGAGCCGGTACAGAGCACGCAGGATGAGACAGAAGATAAGGAAGATAAGGAAGATAGGGCATATCAGGCGAAACTTGATGTTATTTGGCCCTCTGCCTATAATAATGCCGATGGACTTACATTAGAGAAAGGGTCTTACATTTCTGTAATTGGAAAATCGGAAAAAGGAGCTTTCTGGGAGGAAGTGAAAAAAGGCGCTGAGCAGGCAGCGGAGGACATCAATACAAAACTTGGATATGAAGGGAAAGATAAAGTCAAGGTAACGTATAATGGACCGTCTGAATCGGAAAATGTAAATGAGCAGGTGAATATATTAGATGAAGAGCTTGCAAGATATCCGGTGGCAGTGGCAATTTCAATTGTGGATACACAGGCATGTAAAGTGCAGTTTGATATCGCTACGGAAAATGGCATTCCAGTCGTTGCATTTGATTCCGGAAGTGATTATAAAGGCCTGATGGCTATGGTTTCTACAGATAACAGTAAGGCTGCAAAAGAAGCGGCGGATAAGATGGCGGAATCACTGGGCGAAGGAGAAGTAATCGTTATTGCCCATGATTCGAAGTCAGAAACAGCATCTGTCAGAGAAAAAATATTCATTAAACGAATGAAAAATAAACATCCACAGATAAATATTTCCGGAGATTACCGTTTAGATGAGATGAAGAAGACCGTCAGTGAAGAAGTGAATGCAGGCAAGTATTGTCTTGATGGTTCACAGCCGGGTGAACAACCACTGGCAGAAGAAGAGAAAGTGGCTGTTGAAGCGATTTCAAATGAAGATGTATTAAATTATATTTTGAAAAAACATCCGGATGTAGATGGAATCTACGTTACCAATGATACCAGTACAAATGAAACAGTGAAAGCGCTGGAACGTGCCGGAATCGAAGGGGTAAATGTCATCGGTTATGATTCGGATGCAGAAGAGATACAGGCATTAAAAGATGGGAAGATCAAAGGACTGATGGTGCAGAATCCGTTTGGCATGGGATATGCATCTGTGATAGCCGCTGCAAGAGCAGCTCTTAAGCTTGGCAATGAAGCATATATAGATACAGGATATATCTGGGTTACGAAAGATAATCTGGAAGGCAACGATGTCCAGAAGATGTTATACTAAAAAGAAACAGTATCAGATAAATATTTTATTAAAAATAAGATGTAAAAGGAAAGGGAGAAAAATGAACAGAGAACAGGCACATGAGATTTTGATGAAGTATATGAAAGGTGAAAATTACATTACACATTCCTATGCTGTAGAAGCAATTATGAAAGGGCTTGCCAAAAGACTTGCACCGGGAGAAGAAGAATACTGGGGAATCGTAGGGCTCCTTCATGATCTTGATGAGGAACAGTGTGACTGGCAGAACGATATGAGTGTCCACGGCCCGACATCTGTAGAAATTCTGAAAAAAGAAGGAATTGACGATCAGGTGCTTTTTGATGCTATCTGCGCACATAATCCGAAGAGTGGCGTTAAGGCAAAAACGACAATTCAGTATGCGATTCTTGCAGCGGATCCGATGAGCGGATTTGTAAAAGCAGTTGCACAGATTTATCCCGATAAAAAGATTGCAAGTGTAAAACATAAATCCGTAATGAAGAGGTTTAATGAACTTCGCTTTGCCAAAGGTGCAAATCGCGATTATATGGAAGCAATTGAGTTTACAGGATTGAGTCTTGATGATCTGATTGATGTTGCACTCGAAGAGATGGGAGCAATTGCAGATACATTAGGACTATAGGAGGAAGATATGAAATACGATTATCTTATAGTCGGTGCGGGGCTTTATGGTTCGGTATTTGCAAGAGGGGCAAAGGATTCTGGAAAAAAAGTTCTTGTGATAGACAAAAGAGACACAATTGCGGGAAATGTCTATACGGAAGAAATAGAAGGGATCAATGTTCATAAATATGGAGCTCATATTTTCCATACCAATAATAAGAAAGTGTGGGAATACGTAAACAGATTTGCGGAATTTAACAGGTTCACGAATTCGCCTGTTGCGAATTATAATGGGGAGTTGTATTCGCTTCCGTTTAATATGTATACATTTAATAAGATGTGGGGCGTTGTGACACCGGAGGAAGCAGCTGCAAAAATCGAAGAACAGAAAGCTGCTGCAAAGATCAGTGAGCCAAAGAATCTGGAAGAGCAGGCCATCAGTCTTGTGGGAACAGATATTTACGAGAAACTTATAAAAGGCTATACAGAGAAACAGTGGGGAAGACCATGCAGTGAACTTCCGGCATTTATTATCAAAAGGCTTCCGGTTAGATTTACATTTGACAATAATTACTTTAATGCACTTTATCAGGGAATACCAATGGGTGGATATACCAAGATGGTTGAGCATATGCTGGAAGGAATTGAGGTGCGTCTGGGGATTGATTATCTGGAGAAAAAGGATGAACTGGATGCTCTCGCCGAGAAGGTTGTGTATACCGGTGCGATTGACGCATATTTCGGATACAGGCTTGGAACACTGGAATATCGTTCTGTGCGGTTTGAGACCGAGACGCTTGATATGCCAAATTTCCAGGGAAATGCGGCAGTGAATTACACAGATGCAAAGACGCCGTGGACACGCATTATTGAGCATAAGTGGTTTGAATTTGGTACGCAGCCGAAGACGGTTATAAGCCGTGAGTACAGTTCGGAGTGGAAGCCGGGTGATGAGCCATACTATCCGGTCAATGATGAAAAGAATGGGAAACTCTACGAGGAATACAGAAAGCTTGCGGATGCAGAAGAGAACATTATCTTTGGCGGGCGTCTCGGAGAGTATAAATATTATGATATGGATGCGGTGATCGCATCAGCACTTTGCATGTGTGAGAAAGAATTGGGATAAAAAGATGTGATTTTAGAACAATCTTAAAAAACAGATTGGGCGTAAAAAGTAAGTAAAAAAGTCGCAAAAACAAGGAAAATCCCTTGACAATTACAGGAAATCGTAATACACTGATTTAGCGTGCACAGGAGCGCTTTGTGTTTTTGTGCGCCAAATTCATGTAGATGAAATGCAACTTATTATTATCGTAGGAGGTGAAAGAGAATGCCAACATTTAACCAGTTAGTTAAAAAAGGACGTCAGACAGCAGTTAAAAAGTCTACTGCTCCGGCACTTCAGAAAGGTTACAACTCTTTAAGAAAGAGAGCTACTAATGAGTCAGCTCCACAGAAGAGAGGTGTATGTACAGCTGTTAAGACTGCTACACCTAAGAAGCCTAACTCAGCACTTAGAAAAATCGCCAGAGTTCGTCTTTCTAACGGTATCGAAGTAACAAGCTACATCCCAGGTGAAGGACATAACCTTCAGGAGCATAGCGTTGTTCTGATTCGTGGAGGAAGAGTAAAAGACCTTCCAGGTACACGTTATCACATCGTTAGAGGTACACTTGATACAGCAGGTGTTGCTAAGAGAAGACAGGCACGTTCTAAATACGGTGCTAAGAGACCAAAAGACGCTAAGAAGTAAATCCAGAGCACTTAGTGAATGCGAGTGAAAACGAAGCATGAGGTTAGTGCGAGGATTGTTCTTCGGAACTTAGCAAGGTTTTGTCGAGCTTAGTCTCGAAGAACTACCATGTTAAAGAAATGTAGTCACAAACAGAACTATGATAAGTAAGTTGCAGGGAATATATAGTATGCCCTGTGCACTACACAGTATCATTAGAACGACACATGTGAGTACCGATGAATTAATCAGTGTGAATACACACAAATATGTTTAAGGAGGGAAGAACCGTGCCACGTAAAGGACATACTCAGAAAAGAGACGTATTAGCGGATCCATTATACAACAACAAAGTGGTAACAAAGCTTATCAATAACATTATGTTAGATGGTAAGAAAGGTGTTGCACAGAAGATTGTATACGGAGCGTTTGACAGAGTTGCAGCTAAAACTGATAAGCCGGCAATTGAAGTATTCGAGGAGGCTATGAACAACATCATGCCACAGCTCGAAGTAAAAGCAAGACGTATCGGTGGTGCAACATACCAGGTACCAATCGAAGTAAGAGCTGACAGAAGACAGGCTCTCGCACTTCGCTGGCTGACATTATTCTCCCGTAAAAGAGGCGAGAAGACAATGGAAGAAAGATTGGCTAACGAGATTATGGATGCTGCCAATAATACAGGCGCAGCTGTAAAACGTAAAGAAGACATGCACAAGATGGCTGAAGCAAACAAAGCATTTGCTCACTATCGTTTCTAATTTTTTAGGAGGCAACAATGGCTGGAAGAGAATATCCATTAGAGAGAACTAGAAACATTGGTATTATGGCTCATATCGATGCTGGTAAGACTACACTGACAGAGCGTATTCTTTACTATACCGGTGTAAACTATAAGATTGGTGATACTCATGAAGGTACTGCTACTATGGACTGGATGGAACAGGAGCAGGAAAGAGGTATCACAATTACTTCTGCAGCTACAACATGTCACTGGACACTGGAAGAAAATTGTAAGCCAAAACCGGGTGCGTTAGAGCACCGTATCAACATTATTGATACTCCGGGACACGTTGACTTTACTGTAGAGGTTGAGCGTTCACTTCGTGTACTGGATGGAGCTGTAGGTGTATTCTGTGCAAAGGGTGGTGTTGAACCACAGTCAGAAAACGTATGGCGCCAGGCAGACACATACAATGTACCGAGAATGGCATTCATCAATAAGATGGATATCCTTGGTGCAGATTTCTACAATGCCGTTGAGCAGATTAAGACAAGACTTGGAAAGAACGCAATTGTTCTTCAGCTGCCAATCGGTAAAGAAGATGATTTTAAGGGAATCATTGACCTGATGGAAATGAAAGCTTACATCTATAATGATGATAAGGGTGATGACATTTCTATCGTTGATATTCCGGAAGATATGGCTGATGATGCAGAGCTTTATCATGACGAACTGATCGAAAAGATCTGTGAGTTAGATGATGATCTTACACTGATGTATCTGGAAGGCGAGATCCCATCTGTAGATGAGCTGAAAGCTGCACTCAGAACAGCTACATGTGAGTGTAGAGCAGTTCCAGTATGTTGTGGTTCTGCTTACAGAAACAAAGGTGTTCAGAAACTTCTGGATGCAATTCTTGAATATATGCCGGCTCCTACAGATATTCCGGCTATTGCAGGTGTTGATGCAGATGGCAATGATGTTGTCAGACATTCTTCTGATGAAGAACCATTCTCAGCTCTTGCATTCAAGATTATGACAGACCCGTTTGTTGGAAAACTTGCATATTTCAGAGTATACTCAGGTACAATGAACTCTGGTTCTTATGTACTGAATGCAACAAAGGGTAAAAAAGAGCGTGTTGGACGTATCCTTCAGATGCACGCTAACAAGAGAGCAGAGCTTGATAAAGTATATTCAGGTGATATCGCAGCAGCGATCGGATTTAAGTTCACAACAACAGGTGATACACTTTGTGATGAGCAGCATCCGGTTATTCTGGAATCCATGGAATTCCCAGAGCCTGTCATTGAGCTTGCTATTGAGCCTAAGACAAAAGCTTCTCAGGGTAAACTTGGTGAATCTCTTGCAAAACTTGCAGAAGAGGACCCGACATTCCGTGCTCATACTGATCAGGAAACAGGTCAGACAATCATCGCCGGAATGGGTGAGCTTCACCTTGAGATTATCGTAGACAGACTTCTTCGTGAGTTTAAAGTAGAGGCTAACGTAGGTGCTCCTCAGGTTGCTTACAAAGAAGCAATTACAAAAGCTGTTGACGTTGACAGTAAGTATGCAAAACAGTCCGGTGGTCGTGGACAGTACGGACACTGTAAAGTTAAATTTGAGCCAATGGACATCAACGGTGAAGAGACATTCAAATTCGAGTCTACTGTTGTTGGTGGAGCAATTCCGAAGGAATACATTCCGAAGGTTGGAGAAGGTATCGAAGAAGCTATGCAGTCCGGTATCCTTGGCGGATTCCCGGTTGTTGGTGTAAAAGCAAATGTATACGATGGTTCTTACCATGAGGTCGACTCTTCAGAAATGGCATTCCACATTGCTGGATCCTTAGCGTTCAAAGATGCTATGAAGAAAGCAGCTCCGGTACTTTGTGAGCCAATCATGAAGGTAGAGGTTACTATGCCGGAAGAGTATATGGGTGATGTTATCGGTGATATCAACTCCCGTCGTGGACGTATCGAAGGTATGGATGACTTAGGCGGTGGAAAGATCGTTCGTGGTTATGTACCGCTTTCCGAGATGTTCGGATACTCTACAGATCTTCGTTCCAGAACACAGGGAC
>JBJEMB010000028.1:0-26465 GCA_051879455.1 Lachnospiraceae bacterium | reverse complement strand
AATTTATTGTTGTCTGCATCGATCCTCATATTTCTCTCCTATCATTTTAATCACACGTATATGTATCTTTAATGCTACGTATTTTCAGGCGATTTTTCATATCATCTGCATTTAAGAAATGTCCATTTTTGATTTCTCCTTTTTTAATCCGTATCTCTTTCGTGTCTCCTGTCATATGAAAATAATTATCACTAAAAAGCACATCTACATCATCAAAATCCAGTTCTACAAATGGAGCAAACACATCACTTTTTAGGTAAATAATAAAGTCTTCTTCTTTTTCTTCTATCCAAACTTCGATACTATGTTTTTTGAGTTCCAGATGTTTATAGGGAAGAAATGTCTCTACACAATTTACTTCTCTGCCGTTTTGAAAAACTATTTTTCCTTCTACAAACACATTTTCTTTACATATATTATCTAACTGCCACTGCATTATCTTTTCAGAACAAAATCCATTTGTAGTTCCTTTCATTTCACACTTTTTCATGACTTTACAATCCATATTTTTCAATAAAATTTCGCCTGACCACTCAACTTTCTCTGCGGTTTCATTTTCCACAAAAAAACTAATCTTTTTTTCTTCTCTCAAAAGGCTTGCTGTCAAAGGCGCAAAAAATCTGGATGCCATATATTGAAGTGCTTTCCACCTTCCGAAATAATCTATAGATGACCAGGAAGTCACCGGCCAATTATCATTAAACTGCCAATAAAGTGCTCCCATACATCTGCCTCTATGGCGTCTCCAATGTTCTACTCCATATTGTATTGCCATACCTTGAAGAATCTGACTCACATAAAGAAGATCATCAAATCCCGAAGGATACCGAAAGTTCTCAGACATATAATACAAAATCTTTCCATTAGCAGCATTATTCTTCTGATGACTCTCCATCACCCTTGAAAAAATGTTTCTATCACCTGAATCTGTAAATGCTCTTACCGTTTTAATCGATGGAAACGACTGAAATCCAAATTCTGAGCAGAACCGAAAATAATACTTTCTGTAATCTGTGAATGGTTTTTGCCCATGCCACACATCCCAGTAATGAGAATCTCCATCATTTTCATTATCTGGATTTTCGAAACATCCTCCTGCTGACGGAGAAGAAGGCCAAAAGAAAACATCTCCCGCATATCTTTCCATAACTTTAGGAACAACATACTCAAACAGCTTTATATAATCAGCTCTTAGTTGCATTGTTTCATTCTTAAACTCTTCCCAGTGATCCCATGCAGACTCAATTTCATTGTTTCCGCACCATAATCCAAGACACGGATGATGTCTAAGCCTTTTTACATTATCTTCAATTTCTTTTTCACAATTTTTAATAAATGCATCCGTAGCATCATAGACATTACATGCAAACATCAAATCTTGCCATATTATGATTCCCTTCTCATCACATAATTCATAAAACGCATCCGAAGGATAATATCCTCCTCCCCAGATTCTGATACAATTGAAATTCGCTCTTTTTGCAGATTCAAGAAGATGCTCCTGTCTTTCTTTTGTAATCCATGAATAAATACAATCTTCTGGAATATAATTGGCACCCATTGCAAAAATTTTCACACCATTTACTTGAAAAACAAATTCTCGTCCCCAAGAATCTTCCTTACGACTCACATTGATTTTACGAAGGCCTATTGTCTTTTTAACGGTCTGCACTATCCTACCATTTTGATTAATCAAAGTGATTTCCATTTCATATAATGGCTGTTCTCCATATCCGTTCGGCCACCAGAGTTTTGGAGATTTTATACGAAAATCATTTTCTTGTACAATATTGTGATCTATATTTTTTACCGCCTCTACAACTATTTGTTTTGTATCACGTTCTCTGACAGTTACTTTAATTCTTTGCTTTTCCGCTTTACCGTCTTCTGAAAAAGTTGCTGTCACATGTAGTTTTACAAAATCATTCTGATGTATCTGGCAAATTTGTACATCTTCAATTCTTCGAAAACTCCATCCCTCCAGATAAATATCACGAAAAATCCCCGCATCTATAAGTTGCGGTCCCCAATCCCACCCAAACATTGAATGAGCCTTTCGCACCAACTGATTTCCTTTTATTGCCCCAGCAGCAACGAAGTGTGTCTCTTTATTTTCTTTATATTGATAGTTCTCAATATATCGAAGAACAGATAAAAATTCTATTCTGATTATATTTTCTCCATAGATAAGGTATTGTTTAATTGGTACCCTCCAGGTTCTATGCATATTATCTGCATGAAAAACCATTTTTTCATTTATATAAATATCTGCAAGTGTATCTAATCCTTCACATACAAGTTCAATTCTTTCTTCCTTAAAAAACACCTCATTCAGATAAAATTTCCTCTGAAATACATAATCTTCCCAAAAAAGATCTCTCGTCTGATATTCATTCATTCTCACATAAGGATTCGCAATCACATTTTCTTTAACAAGTGTTGACAATACAGTTCCCGGTATTACTGCCTCATAGTTTTCTTTTTCTCCTCTGCGGTTTAAAATCCAGTTTCCGTTCAAATCAACTCGTTTCATAGTTTTTTATTTTCTCCTATTCAAATCTTATCTCAAACAATCTGGCTGCAAATATTCTGTCTATTCTGATATGAACTTGCTTTTTGGTCGCATTATAACAATATTTTGTATTTGACATATCAAAAAGTCTACCTGGATAAATACACTCAATTCTAGCTGTTCTTCCCTTCAACATTTCTTCTTTTATCGGAATAACAATCTCATCTTCTCCTTCTTTTCGCTTCCATACAGCAAGATATGCTCTTTCATCATTTTGAAGTCCCATACTCACCCATCTATCGGCAAAATCAGCAAACCCAAGTGGCCAAAATGGACGCATCGCTTTTATATTATTTCGAATAATTTTATAAATTTTTATTCCCTCTTTTACAAGGTTCCGCCTTTCATCATCTATTGTATCCAGCTGTCCGCTTTGATGAATACGAAGGAGCATAGCATTAATCATGTTAAATACAGTTTCTTCTCTTAAGTCATCTTTACAAATCAGCTGATTGTCATGATTCATCGGATACGCCCAGACTGCTGCCTGTTCTGGTGTAACACCAGAAGGTGCGTTTGCAGCGATTACCGCATATTGTAAAAAATCATCCTGATCGCTCGTAGACTGGATACTGCATCTTGAAAGCATTGCATAATCTATCCGTAGTCCGCCACTGGAACAATTTTCAATAATCAGATCTGGGTATTTCTCCCACAAACTGTCAAGCCATGAAAGATAACTCCGTTCATGTTCCAACAACCCTTCCCCCACACTTTCCGCATTAAGTTCTGTCCCGATTCCCGGTTCAATGTTATAATCCATCTTGATATACCCCACACCATACTCTTCAACAAGACGTGTCACAGTATGTGTCATATAATTACGTACCTGCGGATTCCTGTAATCAAGCTGATAACGGCTTCTATCATATACTCGTTTTCCATGACGCATAAAAAACCAGTCATCCGGAGCATTTGATGCTAATTTGCAACGAATTCCCATTACCTCCGGTTCCAGCCACACACCGGGAATCATTCCATTATTTCGTATATATTCGGTGACCTTTCTAAGTCCTTCCGGAAATCGAATTGTACTTTCTTTCCATTCACCAACCTGATTCCACCAATCTCCATCTGCATACCATCCGGCATCAATACAAAAGTATTCACATCCTACATCTGCCGCAGCGCGTATCAGGCGATATTCTTTTTCTGCCTCAGGTTTTCCCCAGAGACAGTTCATATAATCATTAAAAATTACAGGAAGTGCTTCATTATCCTCATTTTTTCTTCGAATAATACGTCTATATTCTGTAAGTGTTCCTATCGCATCGTCAAGTCCTTGATTTGTAACTCCTACTGCTGCCTTCACAGTTTCAAAAGACTCTCCCGGCATAAGATTTTTAAACCAGTGTGAATATATTTCATTTGGTCCTCCAAGAGCCAGATACATATGACCATTCTGATCACCAATTTCCCAATACCAGGATCCATTGTGCTCAATTTGCCAGAATAGTCCGGAATTAGTTTCCGTATTCTCCAAAACTCCCATAGGAAGATATTCTTTTGTCGACCAATTTCCTACATTAGAAACTCGAATCAATCCAGAAGATCGCTGAATATCATCCAGTTGTACCTGCTCCATCCCAAGTTGTGCAAAAGTATAACTTTTCCAATTCATTTCTCTCTGCCAACTGTTATGTGGAATCCATATTTTAAGTTTTTTGTCTCTGCAAAGTTTCCCTTCTTTTTCAATTCCTTCATATTGAAAATTTGATAAATATTCTAATGTCTGCATTGTCTGACCGTAATTCACCACTTTATGCCAAATTCTTATTATAGAAAGTCCATCATAAAATTGAAGATAAGATTTTACATGTACTTCCGTCTTTTCATCTTTTGTATGAATAGTAACAAGCCTTCCAAAACTATTTCTTTCATCTTTATGTCCTACATATTTCATCCTATATCCAGGCGCTGTCACAATATATTTATTACCATGTCTTTCATAAGGCCTGTCAAATCCTGAAAGATTCATCCCGATAAACGAGAAACCTTCCGGTATCGCTCCTTTTACAATATCTTCCTCGCAAAAAGGCTGTGAAGAAAAATGCAAAAGTTTTAAATCACCATTTTTTTCAACTCTCCATTGTATATTAATTCCATTTTCCAGTACATGAATATCTCTCATTCTTTTCCTCTCTTCCATGACGAAAATAAGGCGGCAGATTTTTTCTGCCGCCCTGTCCTTATTTAGAAGCTATATCAGACTTGCCGCTCCAATCATTCCTGCAGAATTTCCAAGTGCTGCAATCTCAATTTCCGGAAGCTCCCCTTTCTCTCTTCCAAAGCAACCATCTTTCATGATTTTTTCAAGAGGTTTTGTAAGTATTTCTCCCTGACCCGAGATTCCTCCTCCCAAAATCACAAGCTGCGGACGGAAAATATTCACAATATTGACAATTCCTACACCTAATCTGCGAATATAAAGCTCTACAACATCTTTTAATACATTGTCTTCCTTCCTGTATCCTTCAAAGATTTCTTCCGGTGTCATCTCTTTTCCGGTTGCTCTTTTAGCATCTCTAATGAGTGCAGTTGCAGAAGCATAGGCTTCCAGACATCCACGTCTTCCACAGGTACACTGTTCTCCATCTTCCACGATGACCATATGTCCAAGTTCACTTCCACCGATTCCTTTTCCTTCATATATATTGCCATCCAGAACAATCCCGCCACCGACTCCTGTTCCAAGGGTAATCATAATGACATCCTGACATTCTTTTCCTGCGCCTGCAACTGTCTCTCCAAGAGCTGCACAATCTGCATCATTTGCAATTTTTATGGGCACAGGAAGGAACTTTTCAATTTCTTTGACAATCTCTACATTTTCCCATTTGATATTATTTGAATAACGAACAATACCATTTTTCCTGTCAACAGTTCCTGGTACACCTATTCCTGCTCCTACACACTGATCCATGGAAATCCCTTGCTCATCTAAAAGTTTTAAAGTTTTGGTTCCAATCTCAGCAATTACATCCCTTGCAGGGCGTGACGCTCCTGTTTTCATCTTTTCAAAAGCAATCACTTTTTGGTGAATATCCACAAGACCAATCTTTGTATCTGTTCCACCGATATCAATTCCGATACGTACAGGAGCAGACTTCTCCCTGATTGTCGTAATCAGGGCATCACAAAACCCTTCGACTGTATAACTTCCACTTCCGGCAGATAAAAAGAAACTGTCACCTTTCTGGAATTCTATCTTTTCACACTCATCTGAGATTGTTCCCTTGCCATCAAGAATTAATATGCTAGCAAATGATTCTTCAGAAACATTTCCTTCCATTTTCTTCATGACTTTTCCGTCCAGATTGAGTTTATCTACAGTAAAATAATCACAGTCAGCTACATGTGGATAGCAGCTTTTATCTTTAATGATTGGAACACGATTCGTAACAGCAAGGGCTTTTTCAATATGCAAATCGCGTTTTTTACCATCTTTTCCAACTCTTCCATAATCGTATACACGATAAGTCACATTAGAATTCTGTTGAATTTCTGCAATTAAAATATTTTTCCCGATGGCATGAATCGTTCCCGATTCAATAAACAGGACATCTCCTTTTTGTACCGGAACTGCATTCAACACCTCAAGAAGCGTATCTTCTTTTATACGTTTTTCAAACTCTTCTTTTGTGATTTCCTTTTTGAATCCATAGTAAAGGAACGCATCCTTCCCTGCATCCATCACATACCACATTTCAGTCTTTCCATATTGTCCTTCGTTTTTCAGAGCATACCGATTGTCTGGATGAACCTGAATAGAAAGATTGTCCTTTGCATCAATAAATTTTGTCAGAATTGGAAAATCACGGAATCTCCGGCAATGTGTTCCTAGTACACTTTTTCCTTCTATATCAATATATTGCTGCAATGTTTTTCCTGCATATTTTCCATTTACAATGTAAGACGGCCCATCTGGATGACAGGAAAGTTCCCACGCTTCCGCAAGTATATCCTGATCATACTTGATGCCATATTCTTCTTTTAATCTGCGACCGCCCCACAAGTAATCTTTGCAGCTTGGTTTTAATTTTAAAATACTCATATTATCCGCCTGCCTATTCTGCCAGTTTTTCCACTGCACCCATCATATCCTTCAGTTTTCTTTCTGCTTCTTCTCCATCAGCGCCCTTTACACCGATATAAAATTTGATTTTCGGCTCAGTTCCTGATGGACGGATACAGCACCATGTACCATCTTCAAGTTCAAAATACAGCACATTGGATTTTGGAAGCCCGGTTGTCTTTTTTTCATCTGTAAGATAATCGACCAATATGTCCTCACGGTAATCGCGGAACTGTACAACCTTAACCCCTCCGATTTTACCAGGGACTTCCTTTCGGATTCCTTCCATTATATTCTTTATCTTCTTCGCACCATCCTGTCCTTTCAATGTCACTGTAGACAGACCTTCTTTGTAATATCCGTAAGTTTTAAACAGTTTTTCCATCTGATCACAAAGAGTAATTCCCTGGTGCTTACACCATGCAGCTACCTCACAAAGCGCCATCACTGCAACAACTGCATCTTTATCCCTTGCATGTGTGCCCACCAGACAGCCATAGCTCTCTTCATAACCAAAAAGAAACTCATGCTCATGATTTTGTTCGAAAAACTTAATCTGTTCTCCTATGTACTTAAAACCAGTAAGAGTCTCAATCAACTCAACATTATATTCTTTCACAATCTCTCTGGACATTTTTCCGGATACAATCGTTGTTACTACCGCTCCATTCTCCGGAAGAGTTCCCATTGCTTTCTTCTGAGACAAAATATATTCCAGAATCAGCATTCCAGACATATTTCCTGTAAAACTAACATATTCTCCGCTCTTCGAATCCTTTGCATACACTCCCAGACGGTCTGCATCTGGATCTGTAGCAAGAACAATATCAGCATCTACTTTTTTTGCCAGATTGAGCGCAAGTGAAAATGCATTTTTGTCCTCCGGATTAGGATAGGAAACCGTAGGGAAATCACCATCCGGAAGTTCTTGCTCTCTTACAACATAAACCTGTTCAAATCCAAGTTCTTTCAGCACATGTCTTACCGGTATATTTCCTGTTCCATGAAGTGGCGTATAAACGATTTTAAGATTTTGAGCCTCTTTCTTAATAATTTCAGGATGAATCACCAGTTTCTTTAATGCTTCCATATATTTTTCATCTATCTCAGATCCGATAACTTCATAAAGTCCGGCTTCTTTTGCTGCTTCTTCTGTAGTTGTTTTTACGAGATTAAAGTCTGTAATTGCATTAACTTCTGCAATGATCTGTGCATCCTTAGGAGCAGTAATTTGTGCGCCGTCCTCCCAGTATACTTTATAACCGTTATATTCCGGTGGATTATGACTTGCAGTTACTACAACACCTGCGGTGCATCCAAGTTCGCGAAGCGCAAAAGAAAGCATCGGTGTCGGACGAAGAGATGGGAAAATATAGGCCTTGATACCATTTGCCGTCATACACAAAGCAGTTTCTTTTGCAAATTCCGGCGACATATTTCTGGAATCGTATGCGATAGCAACACCTTTTTTTTCTGCTTTTTCTTTCAAAATGAAATTGGCAAGTCCCTGTGTTGCCTTTCTAACAGTATAGATATTCATGCGGTTTGTTCCTGCACCGAGTATTCCCCGAAGTCCTCCCGTTCCGAATTCAAGATCCCGATAGAATCTTTCCTCAATTTCAGTTTCATCCTCTGCAATATTTCTTAATTCATTTTTGGTATCATCATCAAAATACGGATTTGTCATCCAGAATTCATAAGTCTCTCTTGCGTTCATAACATCCTCCTGACTATCGTATTCCAATTTCTGTATCATTTTCGCTAGTCTTACTATGCTCCTTAATATAATCTACAATTTCATCCAACGTTGTAAATGCAATACCAACATAGCTATCAGCAGCTCCATAATATACTGCAATTTTCCCACTTTCGGAATCATGAATAGTTGCACATGGGAAACAAACATTAGGCACAAATCCTCTTTCTTCATACCATTCTTCGGGAGTCAAAAGGAAGTTTTCACATCTGTATTTTACCCTTGAAGGTTCATCTATATCCAATATAGCTCCACCAATAGAATAAACATATCCATTACAGGTTCCTGTCACACCATGATAAAACAAAAGCCAACCCTCACTCGTCTCAATAGGTGCAGCACCCCCTCCGATTTTCAATGCCTGCCACCATTGGGAATTTTTACTCATAACATGACGATGCTTTCCCCAATAAACTAAATCAGGGCTTTCACTTACAAAAATGTCCCCAAACGGAGTATGACCACTATCTGATGGTCTGGACAACATCATATAGTTACCATTAATTTTTCTTGGAAATAATACAGCATTCCGATTAAACGGGAGAAAAGGATTCTCCAATCGTGTAAATGTTTCAAAATCAGTTGTTTTTGCCAATCCAATTGATGCCCCATAAAAATCCTGACACCAAATAATATAATAAGTATCTTCTATCTTAACCAACCGGGGATCGTATGCATATAGTGGCATAAACTCCTTACCATTTTCATCTACAAATCGAATTTTATCTTTCTCGAAATTCCAATGAATTCCATCTTTACTTTTTCCAAGATAAATATATGGAACTCCATTCACTTGTTCCCCACGGAACACTCCTATAAACTGTCCTTTATAGGGAATCACTGCACTATTAAATATTCTGGCAACTCCTCCTACCGGATTTCTTCCAATAATCGGATTCTCTGTATAACGCCAGATCGGTGCTCCTGTTAAATTATCCGGTTTCTCCTGCCACGGTACATTAGGTACAGAAGGACTAATCATCTTATATTTTTTCATAAAAATCTCCTTATTTTTCTGATTTTAGATATTCCAGGTTTTTTTGTATCAAACTGCATCTTTGTGCTACACATTCTACTGATCTTCCTGGATCTTCAGGAGTGTTGAATACATAATCAACTAATCTGTCAATCGTTGTAGTTGCAACATGCATTCTTGTATCGCTGGCAGCATAATATATATATACATCTCCATTATCATCTGCGATAGCTCCATTGGTAAATACGACATTCGACACATCACCAACTCTTTCCCACTCTCTTGGTCCCATCAACATCCCTGATGGTTCTGCAATTACCTTTGCAGGATCTTTTAAGTCTGTAGCGAACGCATAAAGGACATACCGAAGTCCTGCAGCTGTATTTCTTACACCATGTGCGATATGTATCCATCCTTTTTCAGTTTTTATAGGCACTGCGCCCGCACCATTTTTTGCTTCTGTAATCGTGTGATATTTCCTTCTACTTGTCAATCGTTCTTCATCAATAACAGCATGTTCGATATCATCACAAAGCCCAAAACCTATACCGCCACCAGATCCGGTATCAATAAAATCATCCATTGGTCTAGTATAAAATGCATATTTACCATCTACAAATTCAGGATGAAGAACCACATTTCTCTGTTGTGGTGATCGAAGTGTCTTTAAATTATCCAAGCGTTCCCAATGCTTTAAGTCTTTCGTTCTTACAATACCTGCCGCCGCGACTGCAGCTGACAGATCAGCAATTGAATGGTCTTTACTCTCCGAGCAGAAAACACCATAAATATAACCATCTTCATGCTTTGTAAGCCTCATATCATATACATTTGTCTCTTCAGGGCAGACATCATCCAGTAAAATCGGATAATCCCAAAATCGAAAACCATCTATGCCATTATCACTTTCTGCTACACCGAAAAAAGATTTTCTGTCGTTTCCTTCGATACGAGCTACCAGATAATACTTTCCATTTAGTTTTATTGCCCCAGAATTCATTACCGCATTTATTCCGAGCCGTTCCATAAAAAACGGATTAGTCTGTGGATTTAGATCATACCTCCATGTAAGTGGAATATGATCTCGTGTAAGAACAGGATACTCATATTTTTCATAAATTCCATTATAAAATTCTGTTTTTCTATTTTTCCTATTTATGATTTTCTCCTGTTTTTCAAGTTCTGTTTGATAATTATTATGCAACATCTATTTCTCTCCTTATCACCTCTAAGCACATCCTTCCATTATGGTAAGGACACTTCCACTCATCTACAATTGGTTTATCTTCATAGGGCTTTCCATTTTTATCCAGTAACCACAGCCATTCTGAGTGTTCTCTTGAATCAACAACATACTCCTTTATATATTTCCAAATATTCTCTGCTGCTTCCAGATACTCAATTTTAGATGGATTCTTCTGATATCCATTTAAAAAGCCAACAATTGCTTCTGCCTGTACCCACCATACCCGATCTGTATCTACAATACTTCTTTCACATTCATTGCTCATAGAATGTCCATCGAATGCTGTTTCAAAAGTCTGATTCGTCAGATCCTTTGTAATTGGTGTCATCTTTTTTTCATACAGAGGTTCTCCGATTACTTCTACTGCACGATCTATCAACCACGCAGTTTCGATATCATGCCCATAGGAATGCAAATCTAAAAGGCTTTGATAGTCCATATCAAAAAAGACCTCCTGCCTGTGAAGCTTAGGATTATATATTTTATCCGCAATAATATTCAGTATCCACTCAATTCTTTCCTTCACTTCCTGCTTTCCTGTAACACGATAAAATTCTGTATATGCCTCCATAATGTGAAGCAAAGTATTCATAGTTCTACCTGCTATTACACCATTCTCAGAAAGTTTATCGTTTTCTATCGGTTGAAATTTTCTGTCAAACGCTTCAAGATATCCCTCAGAATCTCTGCATTTATTTTCAATGATTCTATATATATTATCTGCTAATAAGATACTTTCATCATCTTTTGAAGCATCATAATATGCTGACAATGCATAAATTGCAAATGCCTGATTATAAGTATGTTTTGTATCATCAACAGATGTTCCGTCATAATTAACGGACCAATAAATTCCTCCATATTCACTGTCCAGGCAATATTTTTTCATAAACTCATATCCATGCCTTGCTTCTTCAAGAAGGGTTGCATCTTTTAAGGTTTGATATGCCTGAGAGAAAAACCAGGTAATCCGGCTATTAAGAATGCATCCCTTGACAGCCCTTTTATCTAGCTCTCTTTCGTAATTCATATACCCATAATATCCGCCAAACTCATCATCCCTAAGGGATTTCCAAAAAGGAATGATACTATTTTGCAGATGTTCCTTTATTTCTAATTTTGTTTCTGTTCTCATTCCTGTTTCCTTCCTTACTATAAACTTATCACCAGACAGACAATTCTGTCTGGTGACAACTTATTAGCTTTAACCTTTAACAGCACCTGCTGCAATACCACTGTAAATTTGTTTCTGACATAGAATAAACAAAATAAGCGCAGGTAGAAGTGAAATAATAACTCCAGCACATATCAAGTTGTACTGACTTCCCAGAGGACCTGTAAATGTATACAATGAGGTTGCTACTGTACAGAGTCTCGTTTTATCCTGCAAATACAGCTGTGCACAATAGTATTCATTATATGTATTGGCACCTTTCAAAATCATACTTGTAATAATCGCCGGCTTTAAAAGAGGAAGTAATATCTTACTATAAATTGTAAAATATGAGGCACCATCAATAATAGCGGATTCATCCAACGAAACCGAAAGGTTTTCAAAATACTGGATAAAAATATAAATGGAAATTACATCTGTTCCCATCATCATAATGATATATCCGTATAGTTTATTTACAAAGTGCAAACTTACCATGATTTCATATACTGAAACCTGCATAGCAATCGCCGGAAGAAGTGCTGCAAATGTAAAAAGGTTACGAATTAATCCGTTTCCCGGAAACTTAAATCTATTTAAAACATATGCTAACTGTGTTCCAATAATAATCGAGCCTAAAAGAACAACGACCAAAATAATTCCTGAATTTCTAAATGCAGTCAGCATATTTGCTTTCTGAAATGCCTTTATAAAATTACCAATATTCAGCCAGCTTTCCGGCAATGTCATAACATTCGTTGACTTATATTCTGCATCAGTCTTAAATGCTGTAATTACACACGACACAATCGGCAACACTGCACAAAATGAAAAGAAAATCAATGATGCATATTTCACTATCGTCCAAATAATAAAACCAGGGCTATAATGTTTTTTTACTTTTGCCTGTTTTGCCATATCTAATGACCTCCCTTCCCGGCTGCTGCCTGTTTTCTTGCCTCTAACTTATGTTTCTTTTTCGCCAAACGACTTTCATCATCAGCTTCCATATTACGAAAAACATATTTAAAGAATAATTTCTGTAAGATGGTACAAATAAATATGATCACTAACAAAAATACTGCCATTGCAGATGCAAGACCAACTTTTTGATTTGTGTGTGCAATCGTATTCATAACAACAAAGAATGTTCCCGTACCATTTGCTCCATCTGTGATTACGTAAGGAGCCTCAAATGCACTGAGTGATCCTGTAATCGAAAGAATAATATTTAATGTTACAATCGTCTTAATACTTGGAAGAATAATATATCTAAACTGTTGGAACTTGTTTGCGCCGTCCAACTCGGCTGCTTCATATAAAGAGTCATCCACTGACATCATAGCTCCAATAAAAAGTACCATCTGCTGTCCACAATATCTCCATACAGATGACGCTACCAATGACCAGTTGTTAACCGATTGATCTTTTAACCAATAAGGAAGATTATCAATACTTAATCCGCACCATTGAAGAACGGTATCAAATACAAATCCTCTTGTATAGAAAAATCTGAAAATAAATCCGATTGCAATACCATTGATCAAATATGGAAAAAATATAAATCCCTTAAACAATCCACTTCCTTTAACTTTCATAGTAAGTATGGTTGCCAAATACAATGCCAATGCAATTTGGAACAATGCACCAACCATATAATAAAGGCACAACTTTAAAGAAGTTACGATATCTTTTCTTTTAAATAATGTAAGATAGTTATCAAATCCTACAAAAGTTCTTGCACCTACATACTTCATTTTGTAAAAACTAAATTTTACCATCTCGGCAAACGGAAAATATGTAAAAGTAAATAACAAAACTAATGGAATAATTGAAAAACCAACAATTATCATTGTCTGTTGCCCTTTTCTGCTTTTTAACCATTGCCCAAATGTTTTTCTATTTTTAACCTCTGCTCTCTGTCCCATATTTTTTCCTCCATTTTCATTTATGAGATATCTGGAGGTAAAGAGCGGAATTTATAATGATTCCGCTCTTGTTCCCTGTTTATTATCAGCTATTTTACTTCAACGCCAAGATTTTCCTGAGCCGTTGACCATTTCTGATTCCATTCATCCATAATTTCATCGAAGCTCATATCTTTGTTTGCCGCATGCTCTACGATTGCCTGAACCTTTTCATTTCCACCTGCTGCAACCATTAATTCGGATTCTGCATTCATTTCATTCAAAAGATCTTCTTCTCCTTCAATTGCTGGTTCATTTGAAACAAATTGAACATCATTATCTAAGAATTCCTGATATACTTCCGGATATTCTTCATCACCTACAGCTATTGGAAGACCACCTTCATTATATGAATAACCAGATTTTTCTGTCATCCATTTTACAAATACCATTGCTGCTGTCTGCTTGTCGGCATCTGTATCCACATTAATACCAAAGCAATAATCTTCATCAGCCGGTGAATATAATTTTCCTCCTACCTGCATTGGGAATGGCATATATCCTACATCTTCTGGTTTATCTCCTGCCTGTTGCATCTGAGGATAAGCCCAAGAGCCAAGCACCATACATCCAACCTGTCCAGAATTCAGCATGCTCTTACTTCCTTCCCAATCTGTTGTAGAATAATCATCTTCTGTCAATCCATTTTCTACTGCATCATAGAGAATCTTATAGACATTGTAAGCGCCTGTTCCGTCTCCAGGATCAGTGAAAGGATTGTCGGCATGTGCAAATTCCTGATTTCTAAATTTTGCATCACCTGTAGCTGTAACTGCAGTATAATCATCCCATGCACCCATTGTCCAACCGGCAACATAATTTGTATAAAGCGGAATCGCATCTGTCTTATCTTTAATAGCTTTTAACGCATCAACAAATTCTTCTGGTGTTTTAAGAGTATCTGTAATCCCTGCATCTTCAAATACTTTCTTATTATATACGATACCACGTCCAACTACTGTACAAGGAATTCCATACACTTCACCATCATATAACCATCTGTTTGGATATTTTACTTCTTCACTTACAGAATCTACATCGCCATAAGACAAGAAATAGGATGACAGATCAGATTTATCCACTTCCGGAATCATCATGATATCTCCCCAATCTCCGCCCTGCAGACGAAGTAAAGAATCCTGTGCATAATCTGTTATTCCTTCAATTTCCACTTTAATATCTGGATAATCCTTGTTAAACTCTGCAAGATATGCATCCCAGTTTTTTCCCGGATACTCCGCATCTAACATATCTGTTCTGTTTGTAAGTAATTTAATATCCGCTTTAAGGTCTGTATAGTCCTCTCCAAGTTTGATATCACTGTACTTTACATCTGATGTTTCTCCACCTCCTGATTTTTCACCTCCACCGCAAGCTGCAAGTGAAACTGCCATCATAGCTGATAAAGCTACTGCCATTGCTTTTTTCCATCTCATGCTTTTTCCTCCTTCTTTCTTAACTCATATATTAAGTATTTTTAACTTTAATTTAATTATATTCAATTATATCATATAGTCATCAATTATTATTGCTAATTATCACTGTTTTTTGATTTAACTAACCATTTTGTGAAATACTAATGATTTTTCATTTTAATTTTTGTTCATTATTTCCTAAATACTTTTTTATTTTTTATGCTAAAATATTTTTTAGCTAAATTAAAGTTAATTATTCATTAAAATCATTCTTTTATTTTATCACGGAGGAAAACGAATGAGTTTCATTAACGATTATTTAAGTTCAGCAAAAGTAAAACGCATGATCAATATCAAACCTGACTCTAAATATTTAATTCCTAATGTATACCAGTATTCTAGCCTTAAACTTCCCACTTACAAAACAGACTATTTACACATATTAGCCGGAGGTTCCGTGCATGTTGAATTTCCATTAGCAATTTCTTATTCACCGATGAATTATTATTTGTGTTTATATACAGATCGAGGTGGTGCTTCTATTACCCAAAATGAGCGTTCCGTTTCTATTACAGAAAAACAACTTCTTCTACTAGACTGCCATCGTCCTTTTTCACTTCAGTCTTTCATTTTGCCTTGGGATTTTAAACTCTTTTTCTTTACAGGAAAAGACATCTCATTATTCCATACTATTTTGTTCGATAAAACTTTTTCTTTTTTTCAAATACCTGAACACTCACAAATACTCAGAGCAATCTCTTCACTTTTGTCTCTTGACACTAATGTAGAATTACACTCTGTAATTGAAATGCATAAAGATCTGACTGAAATTCTTGCAAGTCTTAGTCTGACATGTATTCCAAAAAAACACTCAGATACTTCTGCGATTCCCGGTTATTTACTGGAAATGAAAGATTACCTGAATCACCACTATTCAGAAGATTTCTCTCTTAGCGAATGGGAAGAGC
Organism: Lachnospiraceae bacterium; assembly: GCA_051879455.1. Taxonomy (GTDB): domain Bacteria; phylum Bacillota; class Clostridia; order Lachnospirales; family Lachnospiraceae; genus MD308. The sequence continues at coordinate 10,337 of JBJEMB010000028.1, read as the reverse complement.
GATATAATATAAATAAGTATCGCCTTTGCCGAGAGTTTTCTTCTGCTTTTCAATGCTCACCGCTTAAATATCTGATTCATATACGTTTAGAAGAAAGCAAAAAAATGCTGCTTACTACAGACTGGACTGTCCACGAAATAAGCAGCAAAGTTGGATACGATAACGTAAACCATTTTATTAATTTATTTAAAAAAGATACCGGTCTGACCCCTAAAAATTTTAGACAAACGGTACCGGCAACGCAATCTGCTTTGCACTTTCCCGTTCAATAAAAGTTCCTCCCATCATAAAGACTCCCGCTGTATATTTTTCATTTTCTAATTTGTGAATCATTATATGAACTGCACGTCTTGCCATTTCTTTTGTATCAATTTCATAAGTAGTTATTCCAATACCCGCAAACTGGTCTGTAACATAATTATCAAACCCTACAACCGAGACATCATCCGGGACACTATAACCACATGTTTCTAATTTTCGGATCAGTAAACTGGCTGATAAATCACAATTACAAAAAAAAGCTGTCGGCATTTCTTCAGGAAGTGTAAAATATTTTTTACTATCCACTATTCCATATTCTCTATCGCGATCATCAATGATCCATTCTTCTTTTTTTTCAATCCCATGTTCCATTAACGCCTTTAAATATCCAAGATAACGATGTTCAATACTGTTTGTGGCTAATATTGTTCCAACAAAACCAATCTTTCTATGTCCTAATTCAAAAAGATAATTTGTCATTTGATATCCTGCAAGAAGGTTATTAGAAACAACACAATCGCAACTTCCCCAATCGCAAGTTGTATCTAAATGAATCATCGCAATTTTGATCTCTTCGGTCAGAAATTTTGCATATTCTTTATAAAATGTTCCCAAAATTATGATCCCATCTGCTTTTTCTTCCTGAACCACTTTAGGAAGCTCTTTCTTTTTTTCAGTCTCATAGCTTATTACTTCCAATACAGGAAAACATTTTCTCGCAATGGAACGTTTTGAAATTTCCTGATATATCTTCCAATAAAACGACTGGCTTTCACTAAGGAAACGTTCTGCCACAATCACTCCTATCGTATAACTTTTTTTATTCTCTTTTTTATCTGACGATATATTCTTTACATACCCCATTTCATCTGCAAGTTTAATAATTTTGGCTCGCATTTCTTCGCTCACGCCTTTTTGCCCTGAAAGAGCTTTTGAGACTGTCACTGTACTCACATTTAGCTTTGCACCAATATCTGACAACCTCACTGATTTTCCCATGATATCACCTTCCAACTAACACCAATTCTTAAATTGGCTACTTCTTACTTCATTTAATTTTAGTGACTCATCATTTATTTGTCAATTAATTAGCTAAAAACACAAACTAATTATTTAAGATATTTTATCAAATATTCTAATCAATAATAAAGAATTCAGATATGCCGCCACTCCGCTTCCAACAAATAGCCATATTACAAACACTGGCGCAAATGTCTCTGGCGATACCATGGTCCAGATAATAGGAATACTGTTAATGAAAAGAATACAAATTGTCTGAGGCAAATATGTCACAGCAATTTTAGCAGCATTGACAATTGTTCCTTTTATGGTATTTTCGAATCTGGAAAGCAAGGGAAATATATATCCAAAAACGGCCCCAACAGCAAGAATAAGAGCAATACATCCGCCATACATTATCATAGCAGCATGTGACTCCGTTCCTCTAAGGATGTGCAAATCTGTCAATAGTAATCCTGCACAAACAAATAGTAACATTGTTAATGGGATTGACTGTCTGACATTCTCTTTAAACGCTTTAAAAAATCCCTTAATTATTCCGCTTTCTTCATCTCTTACCATTTTTAACATCATATAATAAAGTGCCGAAACAGATGCACCTAATGTAATGACAGGAATACTACACAACAGAAACAGTGCATTCAGCAATACAATATCAAATATCTTTGTCATTATACTATTAAATGGGTTATCCAGTTGAAATATATTTAATTTTGACATTTTCTATTCCCCTTTCTCCATTAAATACTCCAAAAATCTCACCGCTTGCTCTTTGTGTTTTGTTCCTTGCGCAATTGCAAAGACCGGCTGTTTTATATACTTTTTCATATCATTAAATCGTCTGCTCTTTGAAATATCAACCCCATAAGGTTTTTCTTCTCCCTGTCCGGTTTCCTTATCCTCGAATGAGATTTCTTCAGATTCCTTATACCCTGCCGCTAATACATAATCTTTTTGATACGTTTCACCTGATTTTCCTAACACATCATTTATATCCTGAAAAAAACCATATCCTGCATATTGGTGATATGTTTTATAATCGGAAATAATCACATCAATCTGGTTACTATGTAAATAAACCTCTAATTTATTCAATGCGTCTTTTTTGCTATAAAATGAATCATCAATAATTATCTTTTCATATTTATCATCTACACCAAGAAATTGAATCAGTTCTTTTTCCATTTGCTCCATCCTGTCTTCATCCAAGGATTCATCGATAACCGCAACATGAAGCACAATTTCTTCATTTGAGCCAAAAAAATTCCAAATTAATAGTGCTACCACTGCAATTCCCAGGATACCAATTACACATTTTCCCAAATAATAATCTGTAAAATATTGTAACCGTTGTTTTCTATCCATTTCTCTCCATTTTTCTTTTTCTGTTTTGACTTTGTGTTTCTGATAAATAGATGCATCATCATCAAGTGCTGTTTTCTTAAATATTTCCATCTGATATCACCACACTTTTATAATTTCTTTATATTTTGTTCATCTATCTTGATAAAATGAAATAATTTACTTTTAAAATCACCTCTGATATTTTTCACAAGAAAGCCACAATACATCAACTCTTCCCCTGTATAAATATCTTTTGTCTCTTCTAATACATATTTGACATCGGAATCTAAACCTTTAAGCTTTACTTTTTTACTATGCTGATTTGCCTGTCCCAACACTTGCACATAAGTGACCAAAGCTTCTGTTTTGTCCTTTGCAACTATTTCCCAACAATCATATGGTTTTCTGTCCGACCATGCTATAATCCTGTAATAATCTCCTGTTTGAATCAGTTCTCGGTATTTGTGATATAACTGTACTTGTCTTGGAATTTCTCTTCTATCTTCTTCAGATAATTTTGTAATATCTAACTCATATCCAAAAGTTCCAGACAATGCCACATGTGCCCGGGTATTAAACGGTGTAGTCCTCCCCACTGCGTGATTAGGGCAATCGCTCACATGCGCACCAATACAAGAAAGCGGATAAATAAGTGCCGTTCCTTCTTGTATCCTTAGCCTCTCAATAGCATCCGTATTATCAGAGCACCATATCTGAGGGCTATAAAATAACATTCCCGGATCAAATCTTGCACCTCCTCCAGAACAATTTTCCAACAGTAGTTCTGGAAAATCTTTATTTAATCTATCTTGCATTTCATACAATCCCAGAACATACCGATGAAAAAGTTCCGGTTGTTCATCTGAGCCAAGTAAGTAACTTCCCATATCACACAACTGACGATTCATATCCCACTTCACATAAGAAATTGGTGCACTTTTCAAAATACTAGCGACACAATCATAAGCATAATCTCTTACTTCTTTTCTTGAAATATCAAGGACATACTGAGCACGACTCTGTGTTGCTTCCCTTCCCTGAATCTGAATTATCCAATCCGGATGTTCACGATATAAACAGGAATTGGGGGAAATCATTTCCGGCTCAAACCAAATCCCAAACTCCATCCCTAGTTCATTTACCTGTCTTACCAGATCTGGCAATCCCGTAGTAAGTTTTTCTTCATTAACAAACCAGTCTCCAAGGGAACTGTCATCACAATTTCTGGTTCCAAACCATCCATCATCCATCACCAACATTTCTATACCGCACTCCTTCGCATTTCTAGCAATGTCAAGAAGTTTCTTTGTATTAAAATCAAAATATGTTGCCTCCCAGTTATTAATAAGAATAGGTCTTTCTTTATATTTGTATGGACTACGAATAAGATGTTCCCGGTAAAAATCATGAAAACAGTGTGTCATTTTATCCAATCCCTCAAAAGAATACACCATCACGACTTCTGGTGTCTGGAAGCTATCTCCTGGTGTTAATTTCCATCCAAATCCATCTGCATTAATCCCCATTACCATACGAATTTGCTGAAACTGTGTAAGCTCCGCCTGAGCAATAAAATTTCCAGAATAGACAAAATTCATAGCATACACTTCACCACAATCTTGTGTTGTATTAGGAGTCACAAGCGCAAGAAATGGGTGCTCTTGATGACTTGATTCACCTCTTTTGGACGAAACTAACTGTTTGCCATATTGTACACTTCTTCTTTGAATACACCGCTCCCTGGCCCAGGATCCACAAAGACTTATCATTTCATAATCTCGATCATCCATATCGAGACACGCACTATATGCCTTTTCAAGATAGAGATTATGGGAACCTGTATTCTCAATTTTTGAACTTCTTGTAATTACGTCTTCTTTTTCAAACACAGAATACATCAATTGTACTTTCATACCGAGAATTTTATCAAAACATATAATCTGTAATGTCTCTACTTCATTACTTTTTCCGAATGATGCCGGAAGTCCCTCTAACTTAGGTTTCCCAGATACAATCGTATGTGAACAGTAAAAAAGTTCTGCACCGGACTGTCCTTTCTCATTTTTCACATCTAAGCAGCTTTCTCGAAAGTCCCCCACTCCTCCTGTAGGATACTCCATTGGAAATGTGTCTAAAAAAGCTCCTTTTTCTCTTTTATTTCTTGTTGGAGTAAATGGATATTCATCTATTCGAAGTAAATAACTACCACCCGTTTTCTGCAATCTCTTTCCATAATATACATGTCCTAAATAACCCTCTTCTGACAAACCAATGATATATGTTGTATCCTTCGTATCCAACTTAAAAACTTTTTTCTCTTCATCAAAACGAATTCCCATATTCTCCTCCGTTTAGCTAAATAATCTGATTAAATTAATCTTTTTTACCTTAATTATATTAATACATATTTCACAAAAAAAGTCAATTAACTTCTATTTTATTTTGGAATTTACCTCTTCTTAACTTCGCAGATTGAATAAAGACTTTACATTATGATATAACAACACTATCGAGGCGGTGATTTCATGTGAGAGAATTCAATGACAAAAAAGAAATGCAACATTTTTTAATTAAGAAATCCCAAAGAGAGATGTTCTGTTTTTGCACCTGTTTTTTTACAGGCATACCTCGTTTCAACACAATCGGTCGCCCAAAATCATTGGAGGTTCGCCACAAGGCTCACTGGCGATTACCTTGACCAGACTTTCACTGGCAATCTGATAACAGCTTGCAGAACACACGACTTTCACCCATAGAGTGCGCCCATGGCGCGCAAACAAAAATACCATAAAGCTCATATACACAAGCCTTATGGTATTTTTAATCTCAGTCGTAGTGACAGAATTTTTCATTCCTATGTATTATTCTTCTAACCTTTCAATTTTAAAAATAACCGGACGAGTCCCATCATTACAACAAGTTATCATAACCTTTTCATCTTTCATCCATCCATGCATTACGGAACCGCCCTGCAAAGCAGCATAAACATAGTGACTGATGGCTGACCATGCTTCAGCGCAAAACTGTCCATTCAGCATGGTCAGATAGCTTTCTTTGTCCACAATAAACTCCTGACCTTCATGAAATACACTGCATTTACCAACATCTGGATTAGAACAATATTCCTCTGCTAAATCAGGAAAGAATTCTCTTCGTAACACTGTTATTTTACACTTATTTTTCCAACTCATAAATACTCCTTTCTACTCAAAATCCCTCCTGATTATTATAACATATAAAATAAATATCCTCACATCTTATCTTAACCCAGCGTACTCTTCTTCTGATACTGCCTCACACCACTCATTAGAACAGTCCACTCCCGGCACCTCAATTGCCAGATGTGAAAACCATTCATCAGGAGCTGCACCATGCCAGTGCTTAACCTCTGTTGGAATATTAATGCAGTCACCCGGTTTCATTTCTATCGCTTCCTTGCCTTCTTCCTGATAATAACCTCTTCCGGCTACGCATACTAAGATCTGTCCTCCGCCGCTTTTTGCATGATGGATATGCCAGTTATTTCTGCACCCGGGTTCAAAGGTTACGTTAAAAATACCTACCTGATCCGTGGATACCGGAGCAAGATAGCTTTGTCCTACAAAATATTTTGCAAATGCATCATTAGGCTGTCCGATTGGAAATACCATGGATTTTGCATGTGCTCTCATACCTTTATCTTCATATGGCAAATCCCCTTCGTTTGGCTGCCACACTTCCTTTGCCAGATTAAAAGCTGCCCAGCCTTTTGGCCAGCCTGCATAGAATGCAACATGAGTGATAATCGCTGCTATTTCTTTCTGCGTTACACCATGAGCCTTTGCATTCTGCAAGTGGAACTTAAGTGACGAATCTGTAATACCAGATGACATTAAAGCCACTACTGTAATAATGCTCCTTGTTTTAACATCAATATCCTGATTATTCCAGTTCTCACCAAATAAAATATCATCATTAAAATGTGCAAACTCTGGAGCAAACTCTCCAAGATCTTTTCTTCCTGCTGTCCGTACGATTTTTCCCATATAATTCACCTACTCTTTCTACCTAGATCTTGATTCTTTATTAATCATCTTTTCATCCAGTTTTCCACATCACATTTCGATGCATTATTAAGTATCTTTCCTTCTATAATATTCGCATCAGGTGCAGATGGGATTAATTCTTTTACCGTATTTCCAAATCCACTTCCACCGGAAGTTGCGAACAATATGATTTTTTTGCCTGAAAAATCATAGCTTTCCAAAAATGTATTAATGATTGTAGGTGCCACATACCACCAGATTGGAAAACCCAGGAAAATCTCATCATACCTGTCAATATGGGCATCTGTATCTGTTATTTCCGGTCTGTACTTTTTGTCACTCATCTCCACACTGCTTCTGGACTTTTTATCCATCCAGTTCAAATCCGCCTTTGTATATAATTGTTTTGGCGTGATTTCATACATATCTGCATCTGCCGTTTCCGCAATCATCTCTGCTACTTTCTTTGTCGTTCCACTGGCACTGAAAAATGCAACTAATCTTTTTTCCATAGGTAATCAATCCTCCTTATCGTTATAACAAAAAATGTGCAAAGTATTTATCATTCATACTTTACACATTTATTATATTCCTCAAAATCAATTTATGTCTAATACCTATGTCAAATCGCTTTCTATGCCTCAAAGGCATGAATCTCTTCTATAAATTTATTCATTGCCAATGAATATGGTATATTTCTTCTCCATGCGATTACCGTACTAGCTGTTATTTCAGGATGCAACCTTCTCTGGATAAGCAAATCCTCTTTCCAGTACTTCGCAGCACCTTCGATGGAAACTGGATATCCCAGTCCATGAATCGCCATAACACCGGCATTTGTCCCTAGATTACTGGTAAATGAGACATGGAGCTTATTAAAATCCTTACCAAACCAATTTGCAAGTTCACTCTGCACATTCGGTCTTTTCGGAAGAATCAGCGGTTTATCCAAAAGATCCTCTTTTGTAATATATTCTTTATCTGTCAAAGGATCATCAGGTTTCATGCCAACAACCCAATGGTCACTTTCCATGATTCTGATATAATCCAATCCCTCTGTATTGATTGGCTCCAATTTCTACAGCCGCAAACTCACCACAGCCGATTGTTATGGTGCCTTCAATCAATTCTTCTTTCACCTTTAGTTCATCCAGCATTTTTTCTTCCAGATCAATAATTTCCAATGCTCTTCTCTTTAATAAAATCCCAGCCTCCGTAAGCGTAATACTGCGGCTCCCTCTTATAAAAAGGGCTGTTCCAAGTTCCTCTTCCAATGCAGCAAGCTGTCTTGAAAGTGTAGGCTGTGTAATATTCAATTGTTCTGCTGCTTTTGTAAAATTCTGTTCTTTTGCTACTGTTAAAAAATATCGCAGTATCCTGATATCCATCTTTTGTGCCTTCTTCCTCATAATGCTTTTTATCAGATTTTAGCACTTCAATATTTTTCAGTAAATGTCTGATATCAAAAAATCTCAGACCGTTTTACCCAGTCTAAGATTTTTTAATTTAATCCAGATAATTTCCTACCGGAGAAGTATTATATTGTTTCTTAACTTCAATCATAATGGAGCCGTCATCCTGTACTTCTTCTGAAAGAATTCTGTACTTTACGCCATTTTTATTAAGTTTGTTTTTGTAATTTTCAACCTCGGCCTGCACCATTTTCACTGCATAATCATGCTCTGCATCCTCTTTTAACATGAAATGTAAATGCTGACAGATACATGCTGCTTTTACTCGCTTCATAAACCCTACCTCTTTTCTAAAATCTATATCAATGCTCTTAGCATTAATATCATCTGCACTAGCGCTGCTTTTCTTAATAAAAAGGACCGCCACATCCAGTGAATTTGAATGAAGCAGTCCGCATTTCATGTAAATTACTAATGTACAGAACCTCTTTAATTGTATTTATTATAACATATTTTGGGCATCGAATGTAAGTAAAATCAGTTTATCTTTTTTAATTCCAAACTGGCAGTAAAATCGTCTCGTAGTTATCTGAAAATACTACACTATCTTGACCATAACTGTTTGAATACTCCTGCTCGATGTCCAGATCTTCCTGGTATATTTTCACAATTTCTTCATAACTGTCCCATCCCAGATTTTCACATTCCTTAATAGCTTCCTCTATCTGGTCATTTCGTACATATTCAGCAATAGCTTTTCGTTCTATTTCTTCCGGAGCTTCATCTACTTTCTGTCCTCTTTTCCAAATGGTCATGGTGTCTGATTCGGTCTTTCCACGATATCTGATTTCACTGCAACGCTGCGTAATCTCCTTTCCGCTTTCTTTTTGTACTCCGTGGCGCTCTGTAGAAAATACTGCTGTCATCCTGTTGATCTCTGCATGATTCCAATTTTCCCAGGGTGTTACCTGACGAAAGCAGAGTTCAAGTGATGCATCATCTGTGTTCTGATCAAATCTATCTGATGGTAAGATAAAATCACTATACTGATGAATTCCAATCTTCTTATCTGACTCCAATGTGCAATAGATATCTCCGTTCTTGAGTTGATAAAGCTCAGTTACCTCAATCTTATTCGTCGGTATCGTATAAATCATACCAACAATTCCCCAATTATTATTTGACAGACGATTACATATTTCATTAGTCACAGTAACCAACAGGATAATTACTGCCAATACAATTCCTAAAGTATACATACTTTTATAAGTGGTTCTTTTCTTAAATTTTTTCATAATTCGTGCTGCTGCATCTTCCTGTTCTTCCTCTGATCGCTCTTTTTCTGTTTCACACACTGACAGATTCTTTCTGCCATTTTCATATATTTGCATACATTCCTCACAGCCTCGGATATGTTCCTCGACCATTTTCCGGCTTTCTTCCTGCAATACATCATCTTCATATAACACCAGAAGATCCTGTACAACGGCACATTCTTTTTTCTTCATTTACGACTCCTCCTTCATCATTTCCTGAATCTTTATTTTTGCCCGGTAATGGGTAACCCGCGCCCATCCTTCACCATGTCCGAATATTTCTCCGATTTCTTTATAAGATAATTCTCCCAACGTTCTCAGTGTAAACACCTCTTTGTATGGTTCCTCCAGTATATGTAATATTCTGTAAATGGATAAAGATTCCTCTTTGCGAATATACTGGGATTCCGGTGTGTCTTTCTCATCTCCCACCGTCGCCGTCACTTCATTTATCTTCTCTGCATACACTTCCTTTCCTGTGAGACGATTTTGCTTCTTTCTCCAGGAAAAATACACATTTTTTCCGATTCGGCAAAGCCAGGTTTTAAAATGACATTCTCCCTTATAACTGTCGATATATTTTAACGCTCTATAAAATGTTTCCTGTGTAAGATCCTCAGCAGCCTGTGCATCACCAGTCATCGACAGCAGATAATAGTACACATCACGATAATATAATTTGTATACATCCTCGAATTGCAACTATCTCACCCCCTTTTATTTATCTATACAGACCTCTAAAATACTTTTTTGTTACAAAAAAACCAGAAATTTCTTCCTGGTTTTCTCATCATTCTAATTAAATTATAGATCATTCTGAAATCTAGATAAATGCTCATATGGCAAAATCAAGCGCCCTCGATACAGTCCACATCCATCATTGATCAAACTGTTATCCACAGCGGCAAACATATTAACATCCAGATTAGCCAGTTCCAGATTAAGAAGTCTCATTCCCC
>JBJEMB010000027.1:0-4581 GCA_051879455.1 Lachnospiraceae bacterium | reverse complement strand
AATTATACCATTTTGATAGCTTTAATGCATCAATTTTCGCATATAGAAGTATTGGAAATTCCTCATACGGCTTGATAAAATATAGACATACAAATCGTTAGTTTTTTAACGATATGGTGTTGTGTTTCTACTGTTTGTGACAAAATAATAGAAAAAAACAAAGAAAAAGGAGAACATTACGAATGAACAAAAAGTATTTACCAAGTGCACTGATTCTGTACTTAAACTATTTTATCCATGGTGTTGGCTGTTCCGTTCTCGGACAGGCCGTAATCAAAGATGCTCTTGCCGCAAGCTGGGGTGTAGAGGCAATGGCAATCACAGCAATCTCTGCAGCTTTAGGTCTCGGACGACTGATTGCTCTTCCATTTGCCGGTCCTCTTTCCGATAAATTAGGACGCCGTATCTCATGTATCATCGGCGGTGCATCCTATGCCATCTACTTAATCGGTCTTGCAATGGCATTCAATGCCGGTGCAAATGGTGGCTACCAGATTGCTTACGTTTGTGCAATCCTCGGCGGTATCGCAAACTCCTTCCTTGACACAGGTATTTATCCTGCTGTTGCAGAAGTATTCTACAGCGCTCCTGGTGTTGCTACGATGGGAATCAAATTCTTCATCGCGATCTCACAGATGCTGCTTCCATTTGTACTTGGTATCGCCGTGACAACAACTGCTGCAGGTCTTACATCCTACAATCCGTTATTTATTGGCTGCGGTGTCTGCTACATTGTATTGGCAGTTCTCATCATCTTTGCACCACTCCCGGATGCTGATGCAAAAAAAGAGAAAAAAGAAGGTTTGATTGAAAGCCTTAAGAAAACACATTTTTCCATTGAATCCGTCGCAATGATCTTAATCGGATTTACATGTACAGGTACATTCCAGTTGTGGTTAAACTGTGCTCAGAACTTTGCAAAAGAAGTAGTAGGCTGGGCAGATCCTTCTATCATGCAGACTTACTACTCCATGGGAACTTTACTTGCACTGATCGTAACAGCACTTTTGACACGTAAGATCAAAGACGTACGTTTCATCATGGCTTACCCTACAATCTGTCTTGTAACTATGGTCTTCGTACTGATTACAAAATCACAGACTCTCTGCATCGTCGGCGCATTTGTGATTGGATGGGCAGGAGCCGGCGGACTCCTTCAGATTGCAACTTCCGTATGTAACATGCTCTTCCCGAAGATCAAAGGTACTGTTACAGCATTAGTTATGATTGCATCCTCCCTTTGCAACTACACAATCTTAACAGCAGCTTCAAAGATGACTCCATCCGGCGTTATGACTATGAACATTGTTCTCACTGCAATCGGTGTGCTCCTTGGAGTATTTGTAAATCTTCGCTACGCAAAGATGGTTGAGCTTGCATCTAAAGAATAATCCAGATATAATTCACATTATAATAAGAAAGGATGATATTGATTATGAATACAGTTCGTGTCAGAAATATTGAAATTGGTGCCGGGATTCCGAAAATCTGCGTACCGATTGTTGGAGTAACAAAAGAAGACATTATTGCCGAAGCAAAAACATTTGACTCTATCCCAGTTGATGTTGTGGAATGGCGTGTAGACTGGTTTGAAGGTGTTTTTGACTTTGATCAGGTTCTGGATGTCTTAAAAGACTTAAGAGAAGCTTTAGGAAACATTCCACTCCTTATGACATTCCGTACTTCCAAAGAAGGCGGAGAAAAAGCGATTGAAGACGCAGCTTATGCCGAGTTAAATATTAAGGCTGCCCAGTCCGGTTATGTGGATCTTATTGATGTAGAAGTATTTACCGGCGACGATATCGTAAAACAGATCATCGAAGGTGCTCACGCTGCTGGTGTAAAGGTTGTCGCGTCCAACCATGATTTCTTCAAGACTCCTGACAAAGACGATATTGTAGGACGTCTCAGAAAAATGCAGGAATTAGGCGCTGACATTCCTAAGATTGCTGTTATGCCACAGAACAAAAAGGATGTCCTCACACTTCTTGCCGCTACAGAAGAGATGGTATCCGAATATGCAGACAGACCGATCATTACTATGTCCATGGCAGGTACTGGTGTCATCAGCCGCCTCTGCGGAGAAGTATTTGGCTCTGCACTTACCTTTGGTGCCGCAAAGAAAGCTTCTGCTCCGGGGCAGATGGGTGTGAACGATTTAAATACTGTTCTTACTTTACTCCACAACGCATTATAAAAATCCTTACTCTCGTTGCCTGAAGCTCTGACATAACTTCAGGCAACATTTGAAATTGTTACCTGCAAGGAGGAAAAAATGAAAAAAACACTTCATTGGCTGGATGAAAATCTTGAAGAATTTGCTCTTGTAATCCTTCTGATCGGGATGACACTTATCATGGGCATACAGGTATTCTGCCGCTATGCACTGGGGATGTCTTTGTCCTGGTCAGAAGAGTTGACACGTTACTTATTTATCTGGTGCGGATTTCTCAGTGTCAGCTACTGCAGCAAAAAATGTTTATCCATTAAAATCGAACAATTTGTCGCAATCTTTCCACGCCGTGGGAAAGCGATATTCAAGGTTATCAACCATACCTTCGAGCTTATATTTTTTATATATATGATTCCATTTGCCTACTCCTATATGATGTCTGCGGTAGAAAGTGGACAGGTCTCTCCTGCCTGTGGTATTCCTATGTACTATATTCAGGCTGCACCTTTCGTCTCTTTTATCCTGGTTGCATTTCGCATCCTGCAGCGCTGGATCATCGAATTCCGTGTTGCTAAAGGGGATAATGTTTTCGACCCGGCACATCCGGAGAGAAACACACCGGAATCGTTCATCGAGGCAAATAAAGACGCTGGTGTTGATAACCGCATCAGCAATATCAAAGATTCAGGGAAGGAGATTTTGTGATGCCAGTCGCTTTATTATTTATCATTTTCGTGGTCGGTCTGATCATTGCAATCCCTGTGTCCATTACACTTGGAATCACATCGGTCCTTCCTTCTATTTTCGATCCGTCTTTTACAGTCGGCGCAAAATATCTGATCCGTGCAATGTTTGGCGGTCTGGATTCTTTCCCGCTTTTGGCAGTTCCTATGTTTGTTCTCTCAGGAATCATTATGGCAAAAGGTGGTATATCCAGAAAACTGTTTGACATTTTTGCATATTTTCTCGGCAATCTGACCGCAGGTATGCCTTGCGCAGTTATCGTAACCTGCCTTTTTTACGGAGCGATCTCTGGTTCTGCACCTGCTACCGTTGCCGCTGTGGGAAGTATGACCATTCCAATCCTTACAAGCCTTGGTTATGATCTTACTTTTACTACTGCAATTGTTGCCGTTTCGGGAGGCTTAGGCGTAATTATCCCGCCAAGTATTCCATTCATCATGTATGGCATGGCATCCGGCGCCTCCGTAAGCAATCTGTTTCTGGCAGGGATCATCCCAGGTCTTATGATTGGCGGGCTGCTTATGTTCTATGCTATCTATTATTGTAAACGCAATGGAGAAGACAAAGAGAAAATCCATGCGGAAGTAAAGAAATTACATGAAAAAGGCTTATTTAACGTAGTAAAAGAGAGCTTCTTTGCAATCCTCAGCCCTGTCATCATCCTAGGGTGTATTTACAGTGGGATTGCATCACCGACAGAGGCAGCAGTCATTTCCGTATTTTATGCACTGTTCATAAGTCTGGTCGTATACAGAAGCATTCACATAAAAGATATCTGGGGAATCTTAAAGGAAGCAATCAGGACATTTACGCCGATCCTTTTCATACTGGCAACCTCTACTGCTTTTTCCAGAGTCCTGACGCTCATGCAGGTTCCCCAGACAGTCAGCGAATTTATCAGCAGCAACTTCCACAGCCCGGTCCTGATTCTTCTGGTGATCAATCTGTTCCTTTTGATCGTAGGGATGGTTATGGATACAACCCCTGCTATTCTGATTCTGACACCGATCCTTCTTCCGATCGTGACAAATCTTGGTATGGATCCGGTTCAGTTTGGTGTCATCATGGTTGTAAACCTTGCCATCGGATTTGTAACTCCTCCGATTGGGGTAAACCTTTTTGTTGCCAGCTCACTTACTGATGTGCCGGTTATGAACATTGCGAAAAAAGCAATGCCTATGATTGCTTACTTTTTAGTAGCTCTGCTTCTCATTACATTTATACCGGCCATTTCTCTGGCACTGATATAGGAGGAAATCAAACATGAAACTTAGTAAAATAAAAACACGTCTTTTCTCCGTCGGAGTCATACTTTTGACAGTATCTGCCCTCACTCTTACAGGCTGTCAAAGTTCGGGCGAAGACAGTGTACAGCGCTATGCATGGCCACTTGCCACTGCAAGCCCGGAAGATACAGTCACTCAGATTTTTTCCGAAAAATTTGCCGAAGAGGTCTCTCGCCTCAGCAATGGGAAGATGAAAATTCAGGTGTACGCAAACTCTACACTGGGAGGTGACCGGGATCTTCTGGAAACATGTGCAGACGGCGATATTCCGTTTGTTGTACAAAATACTGCTCCACAAGTTGCATTCATGCCTGACCTTGCAGTATTTGATCTTCCCTGTGTGTTTGATACCTTAGACGACTGCCGGGAAACCATTGA
>JBJEMB010000026.1:0-4590 GCA_051879455.1 Lachnospiraceae bacterium | reverse complement strand
AGTAAAGTATCGGATTTCAGAGAACGGAGAAAGCGGTTATGTCTTTGAAAACGTTCCTGTTCGCTGATTTCCGGTGGATCATCAACAAAATCCATATCGGTAATATCCTGATGCAGATCACCAGTATATTCTATATAAAGAGTGTTGGTGTAGTGTTTTTTATAGTGCTTTGCATAAGCCTTGGCAAGTTCACTTTTCCCAATACCAGCAATTCCATAAAGAAATACATGGCGCTTTTCCTCAAGGATTGTGTGCAATTTATTCAGTTCTTCTTCTCTCCCAAGAAAATGACGACAAGGTTTTGGAACTTCACTGTCCATAATGTGATCCAGAACGACCGGTGACAGAGCACCTCCTGCAATTAGCTTTTGATTTCTGGTATCACGTTTGATAAATTGGCGTTCCATACCGAAAGAAATTAGCTTAGCCAGAAAAAGTAATCTTGAACTTGCTGGTTTATACAGAGAAGACAGATTTTTCTTTTTGGCATCGGAGATGGTATCGTCCTGCATAAACAAGGTGTAAATATTCTGTATAGCCATATTACAGTCTGGCATTAGAGGAAGAAGATTCTGGTGTATGGTTTCGGCAAGTTTTTTCTGATTGCCGGGTTTGTAATAATAAGCAGATATTTTCGGACTGATCTTTGCCTGTCCGGTCATCCAACGACAAACCAGACCATTATCCATAGAAAAATCCTCATTCGCCGGATCATTCATAAAATCTTCAAACAATTCGTATAGAAAATCAGGTTGGCTCATCTGATTGCTTTCACTGATATGATTTTTTAAACATGTGCTTATAGACGAAAAATCGCATCGATCCAAAGGTAATTCCCCCTTTTTTATATTTTGTAAGTGGTAGTAATTGTACTAAATTTTCTTTATTATAGCACGAACGTACGTTCCTTACAATGGAAGTTTGATACTGAATATAAACGAAACAAACTAAAAAATGCTCAATCTGTTGTCAATTTTAATTCAATGTGATTTATACAATAAGAAATTAGAATGTAGGCAGGCTTTCGAAAGCTGAATTCAATTCATACAGAACTTTTGTACAATCCTGCCGGCATAGGATGTAAAAAAGCCTGTATGCTGAAGGAGGCATATAGCATGAATACTAGGTTCCATTCTGTGAATGTAGAAATCATAGAAACAGAAGAAATTCAGAAAGAAACTGTAAGCTATGAACATGCAGGATATCAGGTTCGGGTGCATTTTAATGGAGAAAAGACATTGGCTCAGTGTATTCAGAATCTGGCAGAACGAAAAATTGTAGGTTGATTTTCTGAAATTCGTATTGTAAGATAAAGACAATGAAAGACAATGACTACACAAGACCAATGAAAAGAGGGATAAAATGTATCAGGCAGGAATTTATTGCCGTGTTTCTGTTGAGGAGCAAGATAAAGAGAGTGAATATAGCAACAGTATTCACTCTCAGATTCAGATGGGACGGGATTATATTGCAGAGCAAAATGACGTTGCAGAAATAAAAATTTATGCGGATGATGGATTTTCGGGAAGTAATTTTGAAAGAACGGAATTTAGGAGAATGTTGGCGGACATTGAACTGGGAACTATTGATATGGTGATTTTTAAGGATATCTCACGACTTGGAAGAGAACATATTGATACGAACTATTATATAGGCAAGTATTTTCCTGAAAAACAAATCCGGGTAGTGTCTATTTTGGACAATTATGATTCAGCAGTGAGCACTTATGATGAATTGCTGGAAATTAAAACATTGTTAAATGATATGTATCTGAGAGATACTTCCCAAAAAATAAAAACTACCATTCAGGCAAAAAGAAGTATGGGAGAATACACCCCCAAGCAGCCGCCATATGGCTATATAAAAAGTGAGACGATTCATAATCATTTGGAGATAGATTCTTATGCAGCAGAGATTGTTAAAAGAATATATAGAATGTATCGGAATGGGTCTGGTTGCAGTGTGATCAGTCGGACTTTGAACGAAGATCAGATTCCATGTCCGGCAAAGTATAAAAAAGAGGTTTTGAAAAATGGTTATGCTTGGAATGTAGGGAAAGGCTTGTGGACACCGGCTACTGTGCGGGGAATTTTGAAGAATCCGGTATATACAGGTGCTGTTGTAATCAGAAAACATGAAAGACCATCTTATAAACTGAAATATAGAAAGGCGATTCCGTTGGAAGAGATGGAATTGGTGCCGGATGCACATGAAGCAATTATTTCAGAAGAGGAATTTGCTCAGGTGCAGCAGATTCGGCAAGGACGACAGGTTCCATATTTTGACAGGAATAAAGAACCACATAAATATGTGGGACTACTGTTTTGCGGAAAATGTAAAACGGCTATGCGTAAACGATATCTGGCATCGCATAATAATTTTGATGGATATATGTGTGGTTTTCATCAGAAGATGGGGCAGAACTACTGTGAACTGAATCATATTACATTTGAAAAACTTGATGAGCTGGTTGTATTTGCAATCAATCAACAGTTAAAACAAATGAGAACAGACTTGAAAAAGCTGGAAGTTCAGATTTGGCAAAGAAAGCCGGAGCAGGATGGGAAAATTGCCAGATTACAGGCAAAAACAGAAAGAAATACCGAGTATCGAAAACGGGCATATGAACAGTTTATGGATGATATTCTTTCAAAGGAAGAATACCTGGAATTAAAACAGATGTATGAAAATGAAAATAGACAATATCAGAAAGAATTAACTGTATTGAGGCAGGAAGAGCAGAAACAACAGGAAACAGTGAATCAGGCAAAGGCATGGATGGAGCATTTTAACCGAAGAAAACTGACGGAAAAGCAACTGACCAGAGATGTATTGGTAGAATTGATTGATAAAATCTATGTTTATCCGGATCAGAAAATAGATATTTATTTCAAATTTACTATGAATGACGATTCGCAAAATGTGATATTACAGAAAGATGGGGTGATGTGATGTATCAGATGGCTGTGTACTGTCGTCTCTCAAAGGATGATGGTGAAAATAAAATTAGTGAAAGTATTGAGAATCAGATGAAATTGATTCGTGAGTATGTAAGTAAATCCGATGATCTGGAAATCGCTGATATTTATATTGATGATGGATACTCTGGACTTTATTTTGCAAACAGACCGGAATTTCAGCGGATGATGGAAGATATTTACAAGGGGAGAATTCAGGGTGTGATTACAAAAGATATTTCTCGTCTTGGGCGAGAGCACATTGAGACAAGTAATTATATAGAACGTGTTTTTCCATCACTGGGCGTCAGATACATTGCTATTTTGGATGGTGTAGATTCCGTTCAACACAGTAATGAAGAACTTGCACAGTTTAAGACGTTGTTTAATGACATGTACAGTCGTGATATCTCAAAAAAAATCAGAGGTGCACTTTCTGCACAGAAGAAACGGGGACAGTTTATGTCTGGTTTTGCACCATATGGATATATAAAAGATCCGGCAGATAAGCATCATTTTCTTATCGACGAGGAAGCTGCAAAGGTAGTTCGCAGGATTTTTTATATGAGTCTGGAGGGATATTCCAGAGATGGTATTGCGAGAAAACTCAATCAGGAAGGGGTTCTGACGCCCTCCGAATATAAAAGAAAAGTGCAGGGACTGAAATATACGAATGCATTGGAAAAAGCTGGAGGTAAAGGCTGGGCATATCCTACGATCAATGTGATTCTGAGAAACAGAGTTTATACAGGAGCGATGGTACAGCATAAGTCAGAAAAAATATCATATAAAGTAGAGAAATATCAATATATTCCAGAGGAGCAGCAATATATCGTAGAAGGGATGCACGAGGCAATTATCAGTAAGGACATTTTTGAACAGGTGCAGGAAAATATGAAGAAAAGAACACGGACACCGGGATTTCGCAGTGAGGTGAGAAAGGTGAATCCATATGCAGGGATTCTTGTCTGCGGGGATTGTGGATATAACCTTCAGAGAGTTACCTGCAGAGATGGCTATGAGTGCGGAACTTATCATAAAAAAGGGAATACGATTTGTCATTCTCATTTTATTAAGAAAGAAATCCTGGATTCTATTGTAATCAATGAAATCCAAAGACAGGCGGAATTGGCACTGAAAGAAAGCGATAAGGATGAAATATTAAAAGCAGCAGATCGCAGAAAGGAGGTGCAAAGACGTGCAGCGGAGGCAGATCAGCAAATAGAACGACTGCAAAAAGAACTTGCAGCTGTTCAGAAATATAAAAAGAAGACGTATGAGAATTATGTGGATGGTGTTCTGGACAAAGAAGAATATCTCTCCTACAAGGCAGAATATGAACAACAGGATAAGGCAATCAGAGAGAAAATTCAGCTGACAGAGCAGGAGAAAAACAGCTTTGGAGAAGCAGAAGAATCATATGAAAACTGGATAGAGAAATTCATCAAGTATGGAACATTATCCGAGGTAACAAGAGAAATCGTGACAGAGTTGATTGAGAAGATTGTTGTGAATGGGGACAAGAGCATTGATATTTTGTTTAAGTATCAGTCGCCTTATCCGGTAGAGAAACAGGCAGTGTAAAGGCTGCAAATTTTTTTACAGTAACTTTCCCTTAATTATAATGAACACA
>JBJEMB010000025.1:0-4596 GCA_051879455.1 Lachnospiraceae bacterium | reverse complement strand
GGAAGCGGAAGATCCAGTGCCATCAGGAAGATTGGCCAGTAAATAGTATGGAAACGGATAATATCTTTTCCGATCAGATGTAAATCTGCCGGCCAGTTTTTGTTAAACTGTTCTGTGCTGTTTCCATCTGCATCGTAACCGATTCCTGTGATGTAGTTTGTCAGTGCATCCAGCCATACATATACAACATGTCTGTCATCAAAATCTACCGGAATTCCCCACTTGAAAGAAGTTCTGGATACACACAGATCCTGAAGTCCCGGCAGCAGGAAGTTATTCATCATTTCATTTTTACGGGATACCGGCTGGATAAATTCCGGATGTGTATTAATATGCTCGATCAGGCGATCCGCATATTTACTCATCTTGAAGAAATATGCCTCTTCTTTTGCAGGTTTTACTTCACGTCCGCAGTCCGGACATTTTCCGTCAACGAGCTGTGATTCTGTCCAGAAAGATTCACATGGTGTACAGTAAAGTCCTTCATAAGATCCTTTGTAAATGTCACCCTGATCATAAAGCTTTTTGAAAATCTTCTGTACCTGCTTTTCATGATCTTCATCCGTTGTACGGATAAATTTGTCATAGGAAGTATTCATCAGATCCCAGATTTCTTTTACCTGCCCTGCCACATCATCTACATACTCTTTTGGAGTTACGCCTGCTTCCTGGGCTTTTAACTCAATTTTCTGTCCGTGTTCATCTGTTCCGGTCTGGAAGAACACATCATATCCCTGGCTTCGTTTGTATCTGGCAATTGCATCAGCCAGTACAATCTCATAAGTGTTTCCAATGTGCGGCTTGCCAGATGTATAGGCAATCGCTGTCGTCATATAAAATTTTTTCTTTTCCATGTTCCCTCTCCTTTTATAAAATGCATTTTGCTAAGTGCTCATAAGTAACCGACTTGTAAGCTCGTGAAAAACCTCGCTAACGGCGTCGGCATGTATCGCACGTAAGCAGCTAAAATACAGCTGCTAAGTGCTCATAACTAAAAAAAGTCTTCTCTGACTTTCTTTTGAAAATCAGAGAAGACGAGTTATCCCGTGTTACCACTTCTATTCATCCACACCTCACAATGTGAACCTCACAAGGTACCTTGCACCTCTCCGCTGTAAAGGGCGGACCCATTACGGCTTACGGTTTCTCGCTCACCGCACCGCTCAGAAGCCATCTTCCGTAAATCTCCGTCTATCCCTCTCAGCAATCCGGGAATTCTCTGTAAAACTTCAAGATACGTACTCTCTTCGTCCATGCGTTTGCATCATCAAATTGGTCTTTAAATCGTAGCATATCCGCACCATAAATGTCAAGAGTCCGATATTGGCTTTTCGCTCTGCTCTGTTAAGAAAATTTTTCGCATGCTTTCTTCTTTTTTCGCATATAAATAAAAAAAATACTGAGGGTTCCTATGTCCAAAAAACGCTCTGCTCTCACAGCTTTATTATTTCTTTTTGTACTGTTTCTCACTGCCTGTCATCTGAAAGACTCTGTAAGTAAAGAAAATCCGCTCTTTGAGAATTATACGAAAACTCTCTTTTGTGAGGAAGTGAAAAGTAACAGTATTTCCCTTCACTATACATTAAAGAATCCTGATTCCTACGGAATCGAATCTCCACCTGTATCTCTTGGCGGATGCACAACAGATACAAACGCAATCTGCGCTTCTATTGAAAATGCACAGTCTGTTTTATCCACATTTCACCCTGACAGGCTCTCAAAAGAAAACCAGCTCACCTATCATATTTTAAAGGATTACTACGACCTTGAACTAAAGCTGGCACCATATACACTGTACGAAGAACCTCTGTCACCACTTACCGGGACTCAGTCTCAGCTCCCGGTCATTCTCTCCGAGTATCAGTTCTACAATACATCTGATATAGACACGTATCTGGAACTTCTCACAAAAGTTCCGGCATATTTTGATGCCATTCTGGAATTTGAAAAAGCGAGAGCGGAGCTTGGCATATTTATGTCCGAAGAATCTCTGGATGCTTTATTGGATGAGTGTAATGCTTTTGTCAAAATGGGAAAATCTAACTACCTGTATTCTTCTTTTGAAGAAAGGATAAATGAGCTTGACAATTCGCAGTCTCTCGATCGGGAAAATTATAAAAAGATAAATACAGATTACATAAAAAAATATATTTTCCCAGCCTACAAGCATCTGGCTAATGGGCTTGAAGCCCTTCGAGGGTACACTGCAGAGCGTAAGGGGCTAGCCTCCCTTCCCGGTGGCAAAGAATATTATGAACTTCTCGTAAAAAGAGAAACCGGATCTGATCGAAACATAGAAGAGCTTCAGGAACTGACTCGCCGTCAGATGATGGAAGATCTTGGAGATATGCAAACAGCTCTTATAAAATCAGGATATCCCGATAATTCTAACGAAAGCTCTGATTCTGAAGATTCAAATTCTGCAGAAGATAGCTCTGACTCTCCAACATCGGATTTATATTCAGCACAGGGAATTGTTTTGGAAGATTCCAATCCCTTGTCTATCCTCACTTTTCTTCAGAATAAAATGAAAAATACATTCCCAGATTCTCCATCTGTTGACGTACAGATCAAATATGTGTCAAAATCTCTGGAAGAATACTTAAGTCCTGCATTTTATATGATTCCTGCTATTGATAATATAAAAAGTAATGTCATCTATATTAATTCCGGACAAATATCAGATGATCTGTCACTATTTACCACATTAGCCCATGAAGGCTATCCCGGACACCTTTACCAGAATGTATATTTCATGAATCAGGATCCGGATCCCATCCGGTGCTTTCTGGACTTCGGCGGCTACACAGAAGGATGGGCAACTTACAGCGAGATGTTAAGCTACTACTATGCCCCTATTCCAAAAGAAACTGCAACCATCATGCAAAAAAACACTTCTATCATTCTGGGCATTTATGCTCTCGCTGACATGGGAATCCACTATGATAACTGGTCCCTTGGCGAAACAATACAGTTTTTCCAGCAATACGAAATCAACGATGTGGATACTGTAAAGAGTATTTATGAACTTATCCTGCAGGATCCTGCAAACTATCTGAAATATTATATTGGATATCTGGAATTTCTGGAATTAAAAAAAGATACCATAAAAGAATGGGGTGATGAATTCACGCAGAAAAAATTTCATCAGGCAGTACTTGATACAGGACCTGCGCCGTTCTGGATCCTGAGAGAACAATTGAGGGCAGGGAATTAATCCCCGCCCTCAAACTTCTTCATGTCATGTTTCATAATATAAAAATACATTATAAGAAGCAATCCTCCTGCCAGCACCCATGCAGCCGGGCTCGCAAGACATACTCCTATGTAGCTGTGCTTTTTCGCTGCTATGATAGCTGCTGCTCCTCTCCCAATCAGTTCTGCGACACCCGCCATCATTGGAAGGAGTCCGTATCCCATCCCCTGAATACCATTCCGATATACATTTACGATCATCAACGGAATAAAGAAAATCACAACACATTTTAGATAAGTATCAACAAGTCCCATAATCGTGTCTACATTGTCAGAGACAAAAAGGTATGTAAGATATTTCCCTCCAAATGCGACAATCGCACCGACTACTACAGAATAAATACATCCAAGAATCGTCACTGACCGAAATCCCTCGCGGATTCTTTTTACATTTCCGGCACCAACATTCTGTGCACAATAAGTTGCCATCGCTGTTCCCATCGCGCAAAATGCCTGATTACCAATCTGATCGATCTTTCCCGCCGCCGTAAATGCTGCCACCTGAAGAGAACCCAGCATATTCAGAGATGTCTGCACCATCATACTTCCTATAGCTGTAATAGAATACTGAAGAGCCATGGGAAAACCGATCCCTATCTGGATCCACAAAAGATGAAATCTAAATCTGAAATCCTCTTTTTTAAGACGCAGAACCTGCACATTTTTCGCAATATAACCCAGACACAAAAGTGCTGATATACCTTGTGCCGTCACCGTCGCCCAGGCGGCTCCTGCCGTTCCCATGTTAAATACAATAATAAAAACCAGATCAAGGACAATGTTCAGAAGCGCTGCAAAAACCAGAAAATATAACGGAACTCTGCTATTTCCCAATGCTCTCAAAATACTGGCCAGTAAGTTATACATCATCTGCGCAAAAATTCCGGCACAGATAATCATGATATATACATATGCATCTTTAAAAATATCTTTCGGAGTTTGCATAAAGTGAAGCAAAGGCTTCATAAATACCATGCTCACTACCGTAAGAACCAGAGACATGATTGCTGATAAAACAAGCGCACCTGCGACAGTCTGTCGCATCGCCTTCATATCACCAGCCCCGAATTTCTGTGCCGTGAGCACTGTAAATCCTGCCGTCATCCCCAGTACAAATCCGAGAATCAAAAACATAATTGTCCCAGTACTTCCGACCGCTGCCAACGCCTTCGTTCCAACAAACTTTCCTACGATCACTGCATCCGCCATATTGTAAAACTGCTGAAAAAGATTTCCCATAAAGATCGGAAGAGTAAACTCCAAAATGATCCTTCCCGGATTTCCGACCGTCATATCCTTTTGTACTGCCATTCCATAACTCCCCTTTTCCTGTAATTATCA
>JBJEMB010000024.1:0-4625 GCA_051879455.1 Lachnospiraceae bacterium | reverse complement strand
CAGCAGAGGAAAGAAGAAAAGTTCCTGAACGGGGAAAAGGTATATAAGCCACGAGCAGGCAAAACAAACGAAGGAGAGATGTAAGATGAAAACGACAGGAATGGTAAGAAGAGTAGATAGTCTTGGAAGAATTGTACTTCCAAAAGAGATTAGACGTACAATGAAAATACCTGATGATACACCGATGGAAATATTTGTTGATGGAGATCAAATTGTGTTAAAGAAATATGTTCCGGAAGCTGACCTTGAAGGAACACTTGATACATTTGAGAAAGAACTGGATGAGCTATGCACAGAGTTAGGCCCAGAGAAAACAGGGAGCATCAGAAAACATGTTAAGTGTATCCGGACAATGATAAATGAGTGAAATAAAAGAAAGGTTTGAAAAGATGAAATGTAAAGACTGTGATCATAAAAAATTCATGGAAGGGAACGGGAATCCCGGACGGCATTACTGCCATCATCCGGATGCAAGATTTGCTAGGAGTGAATGCGAGCCGGTGCCAATGATCTGCAGGACCGGCAGACATGACAAAGAGGTTACGATTAAGACAAGCCCTAAGTGGTGTCCGCTAAGGAGGAATTCATAACATGCGATACATAGAAAGACACTGCGGAGTAGCAGTAATTAAAGACAATTCTCTTCTTCCTCAGGCGCTTGAGAAACTTGCTAAGTATGAGGACGAGGAAGAACAGGACATGAAAGACTTGCAGAGACTCGGAATTGAGGAATATATCATGCAGAGATTTATGAATGTGAATTAGTGGAGGTAGTAATGGAAGGTCTTGAACAGAGAATAGCAGATGCTGTTAATGAAAAATTGAATGATGGAACTGTTGAAAAACTGATTGAGCAGTACATAGAAAAAGCAGTTTCGCAATCGCTGGATGGTATCTTCGGATATAGCGGATCTGGAAAGAAAATGATTCAGAGTAAACTGGATGAAGTGATGATTCCGGTAATTGAGAAACATGATTTCAACCAGTATATCGTAAAGTTAGATGCTGTTTTGACGGAAATCATCAATAATACAAACCTCAAGGATAACAAGAGAATTTTAGAAAATTTTTCTGGATTAATGAAAGAACCTGAGAAAGATGAAATAAAGTTATCTGAAATATTTGAGAAGTATTGTGAACATGTAGCAGGTAATGTTGATACATCTAATCTGGAAGCATATTGTGAAGACGGAGATCCGTATTACGAGCATATTACTGCAAATATGGAAGTAGAACATGTTGACAAAGGATGGTTTACATCCCAATACGATGATTGTTACATAAATCTTAGTTGTAATGAAGACGAGGATTTGAATTGTCGGATTAGTCTTTATAAAAAACGTGAAGAAAATACATGGAACATTATCTGTGGAATACAAGAGTCCATTGATATTCAATCTTTGCGTGGGTTAAGCGATTTTGAGGTGTTCATGTATGTTTTGAAACGCGGATTCGTGAATATTGTAATTGATACAGAGAACGAATATGACGACGATATTGAACCAGAAGAAAAGCCGGAATGGTCGTTAGATTAACTGAAATTTAAAGGAGAGATTATCATGAAAAAATATATAGCACTATTATTAACCGTAACAATGATTTTAGCATGTGGTATGACAGCATTCGCTTGTACGCCACAGTACGATGTGGACATGCCAGAGATTCCGGAATTCCACGTCGAATTACCCGAAGAGTACAAAGAAGGTATCGATAAGGCAGTACAGGAGCATTTGAAAGAGTTCAAACTTCTACCAACGCCAGAAATCACGAAAGCTGCATACACTCATTTCGGGAGCAAGAGTAATCTAAAGGTTGAATGGAATCCAGTAGAAGGTGCTACGTCCTATGAGGTTCAGATAACGAAAGCAGACGGGACAAGCAAGACATACACAAGCGAGGATGCAGAACTGGTCATTAAACTTGGAAAGGACAATTTTATAAAGGGATGTCCTAAGAAGCTGATTGATAAGAAATGGCAGCCGGCGAAGGTGAAAGTCATGGCAATGAATGATGATAAGGTTTATAGTCTTTGGTCTGACGAGGAATCTATCGGATGCAATGTGATTCATATCGGTGAGCTTTTCAAAGGGAGAAAGAAATAGATGGGCGATACAGACGAATATGATTACTGCTACGAATGTACGGGATACGGTGATGATTATTACATAAATGAGTTCGGAGAATTCGTGTGCAGATGTCAAGAATGCCCGATGAACCCATATAGAGATGATGAAGATTGAAAGGGGTTAAATATGATTGATGAGAAGAAGATTTGGAATTACATCAAAGAGCAAATAAATCCATATGGAAAACCGTTTACAGGTACGGCATATGAATTTGGTTTAAAAGTCATGGATTACATCGAAGACATGGAGAAAGTCGATGAGTGGATTCCATGCAGTAAGAGGCTGCCACCACAACCGGATGATACCGAATTACTTAAAATCAAATGTCTTAAACCGTATCTCGTATCTGTACAAGATAGCGATTATCCATACAGAGCGTTTTGGAACGGAAAATATTTTTCAGATGGATATATAAAGTTTGAAAATGTGATCGCATGGATGCCACTTCCAGAACCGTATAGACCGGGAAAGGAGATAAATCATGATAACAGATAAACGGGCAGCACAGGCGATAGCTACCATTCGACAATACTGTGAAGAGCATAATGAATGTAAGGAATGCATACTTGATTGTTCAATGCTGAAGCAGGGAATAGCGCCTTGTTTCTGGACACCTCCTCAAGTTGAAGAAAATAACATCCGTGAGGCAATTGCATACTTTGAAGGAGAGTTGTAGTCCGTCGAGGCATTTCCGGCACAGGCACTGTTGGTAGTGCAGGATGAACGGAAGCATCTTGAGACAGCTCTTGGCGCTCTCCGGAAAGTACAGGATGGGAAGTGACTGCCACAGATGGAGATGGTGGAGTATTTGAAACAGAAGGGAATGGTTGGAAGTGGATAAGAAGACTTTAAAACAGTATAAGTCCTTGCAAAATGAGCTTAAGATTCTGGATAAAAAGATAGACAGGTTATATGACAGACAGGCTGCGCTTCCTACGGTGATGGGAAAAGTTACGAAATCAAGTGATGATTTCCCTTACATAGAAGAACATGTGTCGGTGCAGATGGATGAGCCGAAAGAAGCAGAAGAGATAAGAAGACTGTTGCTGATCAGAGAGAACATGAGGGAGCAGGTGAGAAAATCGTTACTGTCTATTGAAACATTCATTGCAGCCATTCCAGACAGCACGAACAGGCAGATATTTGAACTGACATTCTTGGATGGAAAGAAGCAGCGCGAGGTTGCAGATGAAGTGGGATACAGCAGGAGTAGGATATCTCAGATAATCAATGATTATTTGAAAGATTAACACAATTAACAAAAATACTATGCTATAATTATTCTAGAACGATTAGGACATAAGCTTGATTGTTTCCTCCAACTCATAATTGACTAGAAAGGCACTCTGTAGAAATATGGGGTGTCTTTTATGTGCATAATGCGCATAATGACTTGACAATACGTATTATGCGTATTACAATATATATGAGAAAGGGGGAGATTCCCATATGAAATTTCGAGAAGTCGAAAAAATTCTACTTAAGGATGGTTGGTATCAAGTGAAACAGAAAGGTTCCCATCATCAATACAAACATCCGACAAAACCTGGTAAAGTTACAATACCAGAACACGGTGGGGATTTGAATATGGATACAGTCAAATCGATTATGAGGCAGGCTGGAATATAATTTCCAGCTAAGCCTATAATATAAATATAATTATAATCATGGGTTATTATGTAAGGAGGAACAATATGAAGTTAATTTATCCAGCGGTTTTTTATCCGTTTTCGGATGGTAGTGGCGGATATCTAGTTGAATTTCCTGATCTACCTGGCTGTGTGACGGAAGGAAAGAACCTTGAGCAAGCATTTGAAATGGCGACAGATGCGGCAAGTGGCTGGGTACTTGATGAATTGGAAGAGGGTAATCCAGTCCCAGAAGCGTCAAAATATGAGGATGTTATGCCAAGAGAAAATGGTCAAGTTAATACAATTTTACTTGATATGGATGCATATGCAGAAAAATATGGAGAAAAAGCAGTAAGAAAGAACGTAACAATTCCTGCTTGGTTAAACACATTTGCTGAAAAGCAAAAAATTAATTTTTCTCAAGTTTTACAAGAAGCTCTACTTTCTAAAGCTACAAAAAAATAGTACTTAAATTTATTTTTTTCTTTCATTTGGTAATTAATGAAATATTTCATATTTGATAAAATTAAATAGTATAATGTTTTGAAATAGAAATTTTATAATTATTTCGATGAGAATTTAGGTACAATGCATATGTATAAATAATATGTTTGTTACAATATTTATCAAACATATCTTGATTTATAATGTTTTAAAAGGCGCCATTATGGTGCCTTTTTTCATACATAAAATTCATATTCCTGTCCATACTACCCATGAGGTGATTTCATGGAAGACAAGCAGGAAAAGAAAGACCGGGAACGGTTCAACAGCATTACCCAGAAGGCAACGCCGGAGAACCAGAACCAGCATCACAATGCAAGAAAAGAAGCGGTAGATCCGAAGAGAAGACAAGTTTAAGACATCC
>JBJEMB010000023.1:0-4784 GCA_051879455.1 Lachnospiraceae bacterium | reverse complement strand
CTTTTACCGGAGGTATAAACCTGTCAGATGAGTATATCAACACTTACGAAAAACACGGGTACTGGAAGGATGCTGTGATTGAGGTAAAAGGAAAAGCAGCATGGAGTCTGACAGTTATGTTTCTCGAAATGTGGGAATTATGCAGGGAAGAACAGGAAAATGCAGAGCTTTTTTTCCCGGAAAAGGGAACGGAGGAAAAAACAGTATCAGACGGATTTGTACAGCCCTATTCTGATAGTCCGATGGATGACGAAAATGTGGGGGAACACGTATATCTTCAGATTTTGAATAATGCAAAGGATTATGTCTATATCTGTACGCCATACCTGATCGTGGATGACAGCATGGTATCAGCTTTGTGCCTGGCAGCAAAAAGCGGGGTGGATGTGCGGATCATTACCCCGCATATCTGGGACAAGGCCTTAATTCATTTGACCACACGCTCTTATTACAGGGAATTGATACATGGCGGTGTAAAAATATATGAATATTCGAAAGGATTTATGCATTCCAAAATATTCATTTCCGATGACCATACAGCGACGGTTGGAACAACAAATTTAGATTTCAGAAGCCTTTATCTGCATTTTGAATGTGGCGTGTGGATGTATAACAGCAGGGCGGTGATGCAGATAAAGGAAGATTATCTGGAAACGTTAAAGGAGTGTCATCAAATTACACCAGAGGAGTGTAAGGAAAAACTGCCGGTAAGATTATTTCAGGAGTTTTTGAGAATATTTGCACCTCTGATGTAAAAAGCACCGCCGGCAGCGGTGCTTAACATGATCAGAGTCTGTGTTCCACAGATTTCGCGGATTTAAGAAAGGCCTGTTTACCGGAATCTTCAAGCAGTTCAGTAATGCGGGTAACGGCTTTCAGAAGATCAAAGTTCATTCCTTTATCCATCCAGTCCAGGGTGATGCCAAGAAGGCTGCACTTATAAAACTGGATCAGAAGATTCTTATCTTCAGGAGGAAGAGTGAGTTCTGCGGTAACGGTATCAACGTATTGGGTCACAACGTGAAGCATGATCCGCTCTAATTGGTTTTGAAAAATATCCCGTTGGACAGAGCGGTAAATATGGAGCATGGCTTTTTTTCGTTTTAAAGTATGTTCGACAATCGGGACAAGGCAGTCAATCGGTGAACCAAATTTACTGTAGGTCTGGATAATATGGTCCACATCCAGCTTTATGGTACTTTCCAGAAGTTCAGGAATGTCGTGAAAATGATAATAAAAAGTGTTCCGGTTGATCTGACAGCGCTCCACAATGTCTCTTACGGTAATTTTGTTATAAGGACGTTCTTCCAGTAACTGCCAAAAGGCGTTTATGATGTCAGCTTTTGTATGGTTCATGTAAATCAACTCACATTTTGGAATATTTTAATCGAATAAACTGTTAAAAGATATTCGGTTATAAGCAGGTAACAAAGTGGATTGCAAATATCCACTTAATTAGTATAGCACAAAATACCGGACGATACAACTTTCAGCTTCCTGCTGAAAGTTGAGCCTCCGGCGGATCGCAGAGGCGCGCAGATGAAAGCTCCTTCGCAGCGCGCGCCTCGCGTCAAGTACGCCGATGGCTTACTTGAATGGAGCAGGATGATGAAAAGATTTCAAAAGGTACTGAAAGATATTTTTATAATATGGCTCATTTATGTGGCAGTCAGTCTGGTACTTCCACCTTTGTACCACAAACTGCCTGCCAAAGAGATAACAGCTTTCGAAGAACATAAGGGTATGGACGATCCGGAGAGAGTGTTAAGCATTGACAATAATATGGATGCATTGCTGTGGCGGCTGCGGCTGATTGAATCGGCAAAGGAAACGATCGTACTTGCTACCTTTGATTTCCGTGATGATAACAGCGGACAGGACATGATGTCTGTACTTTTCAATGCTGCAGACCGGGGCGTAAAAGTGCGGATACTGGTGGATGGTATAAATGGAACTTTGCGGCTGACTGGAAGAAAGAATTTTCAGGAGCTTGCAGCCCATGATAACGTGGAGGTAAAGCTGTACAATCCTATAACGCTGGTGAAACCGTGGAAGAACAACTACAGGATGCATGATAAATATTTGATTGCTGATGACTTTGCATATATTCTGGGCGGAAGAAACACAGATGATCTTTTTCTTGGAAATTATGTGGACTCGTACAATGAGGACAGGGATATCCTGGTTTATGAAACGGTTCCGGGGAAGGGACATTCCTTTATCCAGCTTCAGGAATATTCAGAAAAAATATGGGATCTTTCCTGCTGTAAAAAATACGGGAAACATGAGGTGACTGACGGGAAATTAAGGGAACATTACCAGGAAGTCAGAGAAAAATATCCGGATGCTTTTCAGGAAACGGATTGGTTAAAAGAAACGATAGCGGCAGAAAGTATTGAACTTTGTACGAATCCTATGGAAGCGGAGAATAAACGGCCCCAGCTCTGGGACAGGATGGCAGAGGAAATGAAAAATGCGGACAACATTCTGATACAGACTCCTTATATAATATGCAGCCGGAAAATGTATCAGGATCTGACGGAGATCTGTTCGGGAAGTGAAAAAACAGAGCTGATGATCAATGCGGTGGAGAGCGGTACGAATCCTTTTGGATGTACGGATTATTTAAATCAGAAGAAAAAAGTGAGACAGACAGGAAGTTATGTTTACGAATATCTTGGAGCGCAGGCATTACATACGAAGACTATACTGGCAGGGGATACGCTTAGCATGGTAGGTTCCTGCAACCTGGATATGAGAAGCGTTTACCTTGATACAGAAATGATGCTGTTCATTGAAAGCAGAGAATTAAACGAATCTCTCCGGGAACAGGTGGAAAACCTGAAGCTGGAAAGCAGACGGGTGTCTCCGGATGGAACGGTCATTGATGGGGAAAATTACCGGAAGGAAGAACAGGGGACAGGAAAAAAGATTTTTTACGAAATACTGCGTATTGTGATCATTCCTTTCCGGCATTTGCTATGACTTGTCGACTATGTGAAGGGAAGCTCTTCACGATGAGTATTGGAGTGTTTTTCAAGATTGAGAAAAAAATACAGCCATAATTGAAGAAAAGAATGGAGGAACAACATGAAAACAGGAGTAGTGGATGTTGGAGGCGGATTGCGAGGCATTTATGCAGCCGGGGTTTTTGACCATTGTCTGGATCATGGGATAAAGTTTGACATCTGCATCGGTGTTTCTGCCGGAAGTGCAAACATTGCATCTTATCTGGCGGGGCAAAAAGGGCGGAACTATCGGTTCTATTCTGAGTATTCATTCCGGAAAGAATATATGAGTTTTCGAAATTTTGTTTTTAAAAAATCTTACATTGACATGGATTATCTATATGGAACATTGAGTAATTCTACAGGAGAAAATCCTTTGGATTACCCGAAAATAATCCGGAATCCATCGAAAATGCTGGTGGTAGCATCGAATGCGGTGACAGGAGAAGCTGCATATTTTAACAAAAATGATTTAAAACAGGATAATTACAGCATTTTGAAAGCATCCTGTTCCATCCCGTTTGCATGCAGACCTTATGAAATAAATGATGTTCCTTATTATGATGGGGCATTAAGCGATCCGGTTCCGGTAGAAAAAGCATTTCAATGCGGCTGCGATAAGGTAGTTGTTATTTTGACAAAGCCGGAAGATTTTATTCGGGATCCCAAGGAGGATGAAAAATTTGCAAGGAGGATTCAAAAAAAGTATCCGAAATCCGCAGAAAATCTCAGGCAAAGGGCAGATCGGTATAACCGGGAAGTTGCATTGGCGAAGCAGTACAGGGATGAGGGCCGTGTTTTAATCATAGCTCCGGATGATACCTGCGGTGTAGATACTTTGACCAGAGATCAGAAAGCTTTGCAGCAATTATATGAGAAGGGCTGCAAAGACGCACGGGTGATACAGGAATTTTTAAGATAAGGAAGGTAAAGAATAAAAACGATGTGGATGGCCTTTTCATTACATTGTTGGAACACTTAATATATATAAGCGACATGGATTAACAGGAGGAATTGTTATGAGCGATAACCATGACATATCATGGCATTCAGAGACGGCGGAACAGGCGGTACATATTTTGAAAAGCAGTGCAGATGGGCTAAGTGACGAGGAAGCGCGAAGTCGTCTGGAAAAGTATGGGAAAAACGAGCTACATAAAAAGAAAAAGAAAACGATAGGGAAAATGCTTCTGGAGCAGATCACAGATGTTATGGTATTGATCCTTGTAGGAGCAGCAGTATTGTCCATGATATTGGGAGAATGGGCGGAAGCAGTTGTGATTTTTACAATCATCGTGGTAGATGCAGTCATTGGGGTGATCCAGGAGAACAAGGCGTCCAATGCACTTGATGCATTGAAACAGATGAGTGCGCCTACAGCCTGTGTGCGCCGGAATGGGGAAGAAAGCCTCATTCCGGCCAGTGAGATCGTTCCGGGAGATATTGTGATCCTGGAAGATGGGGCTATTGTTCCTGCAGACCTGCGGCTTCTTCATGAAAACCGGCTTGCATTGCAGGAGGCGTCCCTGACAGGGGAGTCTGTTCCGGTAGAGAAAGACAGCGAAACAGTTCTTCCGGCCGGGGAACCTCTTGGGAGCAGAGTGAACATGGCTTATATGTCTTCGATTGTTATGTATGGCAATGCAGAAGGAATCGTCGTTGGGACAGGAATGGACACGGAGGTCGGTCGGATTGCCAACATGCTGGAAAATCAGGATGAGCTGGATACCCCGTTAAAACGCAAGCTGGATGCAGTGGGTAAAACATTGAGCCTTG